>JBBQUN010000036.1:0-24360 GCA_038212405.1 Acidimicrobiales bacterium
CTTGCGACGGCGAAACACTCGACCTCGATCCGCTCGACGACTACCTCCAGGCAACGGCACCATCGGTCCCGGTGAACCTCGCCAGTGTCGCCGCCGCCGACATCGTGAGCGGTCTGGTTGCCGAGCTCACTCCTCGATCGCTGGTCATCTTGAAATCGACCAATGCCAGTCGCTGGTCAGGAAAAGCTTCGGTCGCCGAACACGTGCTCGATGCGTTCCCCGGACTCGTTGCCATGGTCGGTCCTGAGCTGGGTACGAGCACGCTTGCCGGACCGATTCTCGTTGCGCTCGATGGCTCGTCCGAAGCTGAGCGAGCAGTGCCGGTCGCTGCGCTGCTCTCGGAATCGGCCGGCACCACGTTGGTGGCGACGAGGGTCGTCCCCAGCTCCGCTGATGCATCGACACGGCAATCAGCAATGAGTTATTTGGACACAGTCGTTGATTCCCTTGCGAACGCTCGCCCGGTCAGCGTCGTCTCGAACGACCCGATCGCCGCCATTCTTGCCACGGCCGTCGACGAATCAGCGAGCATGATCGTGCTGTCCTCGCATGGCGACCGGGCCAGTGAGCGAGCAACGATCAGCCGCACCAGCATGGGCCTGGTCCACAGTGCCACCGTGCCGGTGCTGATGGTCGGACCTTCGCGCTAGCCAACGACCTCAGTCGGTCAGGTCGATCACGTTGTTCTGTGAGTCATCGCTGGCAACAGCAGCGTCGCCATCGTTGAACCACACACCGCCGTCGCCCAGATACTTGAACTCGACCGTGGTCGGCAGGTCGACTTCGATCTTGGCGCTTCGCGTGCCGTTCGACCGCTTCTTCAGCGGGTGCAGCAGCGGATCCCACCCATTGAAGTTGCCGGCGACCGAAACGGGGTCGGGCGTCTCGTCGAGCGGCAGTGCGAACGTGATGGTGGCTTTCGTGGCCGCCTTGTTGGTCTGGACCTTGATCATGTCGGACCTCCTCGTTACTCGAAGCCTACGACCGAGCACTCGACCAGCAACAACAACCGGACCTCGAAATTTGGTGTTCATGAAAGTTTCTGCTAGGCCATCGCGCCGCCGGGCCACAGCGATCGCAAACAACGATGGCGAACAACGATGGCGAACAACGATGAACCGCTACTGATGGACCGCTCACGAGAGGTTCGCCTACGCTCAGCAGATGGGGACCACATTGGACATGGCCGAGCTACTGCAGGAAATCGTTCAGATTCCCAGCGTCAACCCGCTGCAGGCCGGACCCAAATCCGGTGATGGTGGCGAGACCGCGGTCGCCGAGTGGATGGCGCAGCGAACGGCCGACATCGGGGCTGAGGTCATTCTCGACGAAGCGCTGCCCGGTCGCCCCAACGTGTACGCACGTTTCGACGGCAGCACCGATCGAGCCATCGCCATCGATGTGCATCTCGACACCGTCGGTGTGGAACACATGACCGACGATCCGTTCGACGGGCGCATTGTCGACGATCGGGTCTACGGGCGAGGTTCGGTCGACACCAAGGCCACGCTCGCGGTCCTGCTCGAAGTGTTCGACGAGTTCCGCCAGGCAGGCCAGAAGCCGGGCCCGACGGTGCATCTCGTCGGCACGATCAGTGAAGAAATGGGCGGGCTCGTCGGCGCCAGGCGATACGCAGAGTGGCTTGGTGAAACCGGCACAACGCTCGACCAGATCATCGTCGCTGAACCCACCCTGTGCGCACCCGTCTTCGGCCACAAAGGCGGTGTTGGCCTACAAATCAACGTGGCAGGCATCGCCGCCCACTCATCCAAGCCCCACCTTGGGCGCAACGCCATCAATGGCGCCGCCCGGATCATTGCTGCCCTCGAGGTCGAGCAAGCCAGACTCGACACGCTCACCCCGCTCACCGTCGTTGGCAACGGCACGGTCAGCGTCACCACGATTTCCGGCGGCCTTGCCCAAAACATCGTGCCCGACCACTGCCATCTCTATGCCGGCCGGCGGCTTGCTCCCGGCGAAGATCCCGACGAAATCTTCGAGCAGCTGAAAGCCATCGTCCAGGCTGCAGCCGACCCGTGCGAGGTCGCGGTCGAGATGTCCTACGGCCGAGGGTCGGCAGCGTTCTATCAAGACCCGAGCTCGCCCCTGGTTCGAGGGCTCGCCGAACTGGCAGGCACCGAACCCGAGACCGCCACCTACGGGAGCAACGCGCTCAAGTATCGGGGGATCGCCAACGAGATCGTCATCTTCGGTCCAGGATCGATCGATCAGGCCCACAAGGCCGTCGAGTGGGTCGACATCGCCGAACTCGGCAAGGCCGCTGACGTCTACCGCAAACTGCTCCGGAGCTAAGCCCCTACGCAAGAATGGCGTCGGTTGGCAAGGCCACGATGCCGCTCGCGCCCATGGCCCGCAGGTCACCGAGCTTGGTCCACAGCTCGGATCGATCGACCACCAGATGAGCGGCAACGAGGTCGCTGCGGCCAGCCAGCGGCAGCACCGTCGGTGCGGCAAGTCCGGGGAAGACCGTACTGAGTTCGTCGACCTTGTCGGCGGGAATGTGGAGCAGCAAGTACTGGGTTCGGCGAGCCGAGAGGGCGGCGCCGATACGAAGCCGCAGATCGTCGATGACCGCCGAAGGGTTCTGGGTGTTGGCGAAGATCGCCTGACAGTGCACGACCTCTTCGATCACCCGGAGATGGTTGCGAGCGAGGCTTCCACCGGTCTCACGGAGATCGACGATGGCATCAGCCATCCCGACCGCACAGACGCCCTCGAGCGAACCGCCCATGGCAACGACAGTGACGTCGATGTTCTTCGAGGCGAACCACCGGCGGGTCCAATCGGGAAGGTGGGTCGCCACGGTGCCACCGGCAAGGTCGTCCGCCGACTGGTAGGCGTCTGCGTCGCGGCAGGCAACGATCAAGTCCGACTTGGCGAACCCGAGTTTGATCGCCGGAAAGTCTGACACGTCACTCTCGAGTGCAGTGTCGGTGGAGATGAACGCCGCACTCAGACGACCGGCCTTGAGCCAGGCGGCGGCGTCACGAGGGCGCATCTCGATGAATTCGATGCCATCGACGACCGCAGAAGCGTTGTCGCCCTTGAAGGCCCCGACGCTGTAACCAGCGTGCTTCAGCAGGTCGAGGCACTGCTCACGGAGTCGACCCTTGGAGGGAATGGCAACACGGATGATCGGTTCGGTCGTCACTTGCGACGACCCTCCATCACGGCGAAGACGTCGTCGAGCGGCACGCCAACACCAACGAGCCCGACCAGCAAGTGGTAGATGAGATCGGCGGCTTCGTTCGCCACCAAGTCGGGGGCGATGTCGCTCCGGCCGAGTTCGAGGCAAACTTCGAAGGCTTCCTCCATGATCTTGCGTTGGTTGTATTCGGGATCGGCCAGCAGTCGAGCGGTATAGGACTCGCTGGGGTCGGCTCCAGCCCGCGACTGCAGGACGCCTTCGAGTTCACGGAGAATCATGGGAGTGGAGCATACGGGGCTCAGCCAGCCGTCAGCCCGCCGGTTTGGTCGACTCGGTCTTGGGAGGCTGGAGCGTGGGACACTGCCGCCATCGTTGGTGCACCATGACGGCGAGGCCCTGGGTCACGCCAGACACCGATCAAGCGCCCAACCGGCGGCAAGGAACACGACCGACCGGGCAACTCGGTGCCACGCCCCGTAGTCTTTGGCCCTGTGGAAAACGTGACAATGGATGCCGCAACGACTGCGCTTGCCAATCGACTGATCGATGCCTGCCGAGCGACCGGTCCGATGGTCGTTGCGTTCTCCGGCGGCGTCGACTCAGCGCTCCTCGCCGTCGCTGCCCACCGGGCGCTACCTGGCCAATCCTGGCTTGCCACTGCCGACTCAGCGTCGCTGGCCGAGGGTGAACTCGAGCACTGCCGCTCCTTCGCCGCCGAATGGGAGCTGCCATGGCAAGCTGCGGCCACCAACGAACTCGCCGACGACCGCTATCTGACCAACGCCGGTGACCGTTGCTTCTGGTGCAAATCCGCCCTCATGGACCAGCTCGAACCGATCGCTGCGGGGCACGGTGCCACCGTGGTTCTCGGCGTGAATGTCGACGACCTCGGCGACCACCGACCCGGCCAAGAAGCCGCACGAGACCGAGGCGCCAAGTTCCCGATGGTCGACGCCGGATTCACCAAGGCCGACGTACGACAGTTGGCAAGAGCCTGGGGCCTCGATGTGTGGGACCGACCGGCCATGCCGTGTCTGTCGTCTCGCATTCCCTACGGCACCCCGGTCTCGGTTCCGCTCCTCAGCCGCATCGATCGAGCAGAAGCGGCGGTGCGCTCACTGGGCTTCATCGACGTGCGAGTCCGTCACTACGACGACACCGCCCGCCTCGAGCTCCCCGCCAACGATCTCGTCCGTGCTGCCGGCCTCGCTACCGAACTCGTGGCCGCCGTCACCGGCGCCGGCTACCGCTACGTCACCCTCGACCTGGCCGGCCTGCGATCGGGCAACCTGAACAGCTCTCTCGCCGGGAGTGTTCGTGCCCGCTAGGCCGGTGGAGCCCGACCAGCACGTCTCAGCAGATGATGCGACCTTCGCCCGAATCGACCTCGACCGCTCGGGCCGCATCAACCTGCCCGAAGCCATCTACAGCCAGGGCAAGACCACCGAGCAGGTCGACGCCATTGCCGAGCGAATGCTGGCAAGTGGCACCGATGCCGTGATCGCCACCCGACTGACGCCGGAACAGGCTGCTGCGGTCGATCGTCGTTCACCTCAGGCCGCAGGTCACGGCATTCGCACCTGGCGTCACCGTCTGCCGACCGGGTTCAGCGTCGCCGTCGTTTCCGCCGGCACGTCCGACCTACCGGTCGCCGACGAATGTCGACTCACCCTTGCGGCTCTCGGCCACGAACCGTACGCCATCACTGATGTCGGCGTTGCCGGACTGCAACGACTCACCGGCGTGATCCCCGACATCGCCCGAGCCGACGTGGTCGTCGCACTCGCCGGCATGGAGGGAGCGCTTCCCACCGTGTTGGCCGGGCTCATTGCCAAGCCGATCATCGCCGTGCCCACCTCGGTCGGCTACGGAGCCGCGCTCGAAGGCATAACGGCGTTGTTGTCGATGATGGCGTCGTGTGCCCCCGGCATTGCGGTCGTCGGCATCGACAACGGCTACGGCGCCGCGTGTGCCGTTCACCGGATCCTCAGCTCGCGATGACGACGCACGCCCTCTGGGTCGACCCATCGTTCGGCGCGTCGGGCGACATGTTGCTCGGCACGCTCGTCGGATTGGGTGCACCGCTCGACCGCATCGTCGCCGCACTCGGCACGCTCGACGTTGCCGGCTGGTCGATGACCGAGTCGGCGACCATGCGCTCGGGTCTCAGCGCCACCAGGGTCGAGGTCAGCGCCGCGGTTCAGGAGCATGGGCGCCAGTGGTCGAGCATCGATCAATTGATTGCCAGCGCGGCACTGCCCGAGGGCGCGCAGGCCGGTGCCAGACGTACCTTCCGGCAACTTGGCGAGATCGAGGCCGATGCACACGGGGTTTCGATCGACGACGTCCATTTCCATGAGGTCGGCGCGGTCGACGCCATTGTCGACATCGTTGGCGTGTGGATCGCCATCGACCTCCTCCAACTCGATTCGATCACGGTCGGGCCCGTGGGCCTGGGTCACGGAACCGTGAAGGGCGAACACGGCATCCTTCCGCTACCGGCTCCGGCAACGGCTGCGCTTCTTGCCGGAGCAAGCGTCCGCTCACTCGACGTTCCCATGGAGACCTGCACACCAACAGGCGCGGCCCTGCTCTCGACGATCGGCTCGTGGGGTCCGATCCCGAACGGCGTTCTGATTCGCTCGGCCAGAGGTGCAGGCGGTCACGATCCGGCGTCGCACCCGAACGTCATCACCGGCCATCTCCTCGTGCTCGATCCAGCGTCTGGGTCGACCACACCAGCCACGGCCGGCAATCCGGCCGTGGTGCTCGAGGCGAACCTCGACGACATCACTCCCGAAGTTCTGGGTTTCGTGATCGAACGGCTACTGAGCGCTGGCGCCGACGACGCCTGGGTCACCCCCATCGTGATGAAGAAGGGTCGGCCCGCCCATCAGTTGTCGGCGCTCACCAACCCCGGTCGAGCCGAGGCGCTTCGGGCCATCATCGGGCGGGAGACCGGCACGCTCGGCGTCCGCCAGATCGATGCCACCAAGTACCCGCTCGAACGATCGGTTGGCGTCGTCACACTGGGCGAACACGAGGTCAGGATCAAGGTCGGGCCTCACGGCGCCAAACCCGAGCACGACGATCTCGTTGCCATTGCTCGCCAGACCGATGAACCACTGCGACTGTTGGCGGTGCAAGCGCTTGCGCTCTGGCGTGACATTTCTCACAGCTGACGCCACACTGGGACGATCATGACCGCCACCACCGATTCCGATTCGATTGCGCTCTCGCCCGAACAGGTCGAGCTGCAACGCCAAGTCGGCACGGCCTGGCGTGAGATCCGTCGAGGTGCATCGGCCATCCGGATCAAAGATCTCTTCTATGGCGTCGGTCCCGAGGGACTCGACCTCGCACTCGCCGATGCGCTCAGCATCTTGTGTCAGCAGGGACCGATGCGCATGGGCGAGCTCGCCGATGCGCTCCACATCACCCCGGCGTCGACGACTCGAGCCGTCAACTGCTTGGTCGACAAGGGCTTCGTCGAGCGAGTCAAAGATGCCGACGATCAACGTTCGATCGTGGTGTCGTCCACTGCTGCGGGCGCCCGTCGCTATTTGACGATCGCCAACCGAGTGCAGTCAGGAATCGGCCAGATCCTGAATGACTTCGAGCCAGACGAACAGATACTGCTGGCCGACTTCCTCGGCCGGTTCGTGCGCTCGGTCGAAACCTATGTGGCCATTGAGGACGCTCGAATCGACGAGTCCGCCTGACCGCTGAGGGTCACTCGCTGCCGGTGTGACAAACGCCAACCGATCGACCAGAATCCCCTCGGCGATGCGACGCGGCATCGCGCTAGTTCGAAGGGGTTCTCAATGAAGGCAGCTGTCCTCAACTCGATACCGGGTCAACTCGACATCCAAGAGGTCGAAATCGGCGAGCCCGGTCCGCGCGAGGTACTCATCAAGACCGTCGCTGCCGGCCTGTGCCACAGCGACCTCCACTTCATGGAGGGGAAGTATCCGTACCCCTGCCCGGCCGTCCTCGGGCACGAGTCTGCCGGCATCGTCGAAGCCGTTGGTTCGATGGTCCATTACGTCCAGCCCGGTGATCACGTGATCACTTGCCTCTCAGCCTTCTGCGGCCACTGCTCACAATGCACCGACGGGCACCTGTCGCTGTGTGAGAACAAAGGAACCGAGCTCGTTCGCCAGCCCGGCGAAGCCGCTCGCATCACTCGCGACGGCGAGACGATCAATCAGTTCCTCCACCTGTCCTCGTTCGCTGAATACATGCTCATCCACGAGCAGGCGCTGGTGAAGATTCGCCCGGAGATGCCCCTCGACAAGGCCGCCTTGATCGGGTGCGGTGTGACCACCGGTCTCGGTGCGGTGTTCCGCACGGCCAAGGTCGAGCCCGGTTCCAGCGTCGCCGTCATCGGTGCCGGCGGCATCGGTCTCTCCGCCATCCAGGGTGCTCGGATCGCCGGTGCCAACAAGATCATCGCCATCGACATGCTCGACTCCAAGTTGGAACTCGCCCAGACCATGGGCGCCACCCACATCATCAACGCCGGCAAAGAAGACGCTGTTGCCAAGGTGAAGGAGATCACCGAGGGCGGGGTGCACTACAGCTTCGAGGCCGTCGGCATGAAAGAAACCGCCGAGCAGTCGTTCCAGATGTTGCGCCCGGGGGGCCAAGCCACGGTCATCGGCATGATCCCGGTCGGCACCAAGGTCGAACTCCACGGCCCGGACCTCCTGAGCGAGAAGACCCTCACGGGATCCAACATGGGCTCGAATCAGTTCCGCACCGACATGCCTCGCTTCGTCGACATGTACCTCGACGGCCGCCTCATGCTCGACGAGATGGTCTCGGCTCACATCAAGCTCGAAGACATCAACGATGGCTTCGCCGAGATGAAGAAGGGCAGCGTCGCCCGTTCGGTCATCATGTTCGACTGATCAACGATTGCCCGATCGTTGGTGGTGGCAGAGGCCCAAAAGGTCCTTTGCCACCGCCATTGTCGCGTCCGGGTGAGGGGTCATCGGCCATCGATCGGGCACACTGGCGACATGACCATGACGTACCGTCGCATCGGCCGCTCCGGACTCAAGCTGTCCACCCTGTCGTATGGATCGTGGGTGACCTTTGGCAACCAGCAAGAGTTCGATGACGTGCTCACCACGATGCAGACCGCGTGGGATGGCGGTTGCAACTTCTTCGACAACGCCGAGGCCTACGCCGGCGGGAAGTCCGAGGAGCTGATGGGTCGGGCTTTTGCCGAACTTGGCTGGGCCCGCGAGACCTTCGTGGTTTCGACCAAGTTCTACTGGGGCATCGTCGACAACCCGAACACCAAGCTCACGCTCAACCGCAAGTATCTGATGCAAGCAATGGATCGAGCCCTCGAGCGCTTCCAGCTCGACTTCGTGGATCTCGTCTACTGCCACCGAGCAGACCCCGACACCCCGATCGAAGAAACCGTCTTCGCCATGCACGACATCATCTCGTCGGGCAAGGCGCTGTATTGGGGAACCTCGGAGTGGTCAGCCGATGAGATCCGCGCCGCCTGGGAAATTGCCGAACGCCACCACCTGCACAAGCCAATCGTCGAGCAGCCCGAGTACAACCTGCTCAAGCGAGGCCGGGTCGAGAAGGAATACGCCAGGCTCTACGAAGATCTCGGTATCGGCACCACCATTTGGAGTCCGCTTGCTTCTGGCATCTTGACCGGCAAGTACTCCGGTGGCATCCCCGAGGACAGCCGAGCGGCCACCGCCAACCTCGGATTCCTCACCGACCGACTGAGCGACGCCGAGATGCTGGCCAAGGTCGACCAGTTGGCGCCGATCGCCAAGGACCTGGGCTGCACCCAAGCCCAGCTTGCGCTGGCCTGGTGCACGCTCAACCCGAATGTGTCATCGGTGATCACCGGTGCCAGCCGGGTATCGCAGGTCATCGAGAACTTCGAGTCGCTCGCCGTCGCCGACGCCATCACTGGCGATCAGCGGGCTCAGATCGAGTCGATCTTCCCCGTCTGATCGAACCGGTGCCTCGGGATCGTCGAACATGTAGGCCGGCTCTTTGATGCCTTGTCCTGCCAGTCGTTCGAGCAGCACATAGACACCCATCGCCACCATGGCGACCAGGCCCATCACCCCGAACGTCTGCCGCAGCCCGATCGCCTCGGCCAAGAGGCCGAGCGGGGCGGCAGCCATGCCGAATCCGGCGAACGACAGTTGCATCAGCGACTGGACTCGGCCCTGGTGCGCTTCGTCGGACATGCCAAGGGCGAGTGTGTTCGACAGCGACTGGTAGGCGTTGGTCATCACACCGATGCCTGCGGTGATCAGCATGGCCACCCACAGGTTGGGGGCCAAGCCGAGAAGCATGACCCCGATACCGAAGCCGAAGCCGGAGAGAATCATCATCAGACGAGCGACGGGTGAGTCGGCACGGCGGGCAACGGGCACGAAGGCGGCGACGGCGCCGATGGCACTGGCGGTACTCATGAGACCGACCGAGCCGTCTCCCAACCCGAATTCCCCCTCGATCAGCGCAGGCATGAACGCCACATAGTTGAACCCGAACATGATGACGAACAGCGATGACAGCACCATGCGCCGCAGCGGGGGCCGAGCCGAGACATAGCGAACCCCGTCGACGATGTCGAGGAACGGGTTGCGCTTGCTCGTGCTTGCCGGCGCGATATTTGGGAGGCGCAGCATCAGCACCAGGCTGATGATCGAGAAGGCGCCAGCGACCAGATACGCCTTGCCGATCCCGAAGAAGGCAACACCGGCCAGAGCACCGGCCAGCGAGGGGGCGAAGATGCGGGTTCCGTTCATCGACAGCATCGAAAGTGAGATGGCGTTACCGAGTTGCTCACGGCCAACGAGGTCGCGAGTGAAGGCGGTGCGGGCCGGACCGAAGAATCCGAACGCACTGCCCTGGGCGACGGCGGCGATCAACAGCATCCAGAACGTTTCTCGTCCGGTCACGACCACCGTGCCCATGCCGATGGCAGCAGTGGCGATGAGGAGTTGGCTACCGATCAACACGGCCCGCTTTGGCAACCGATCCGCAGCCACGCCGCCAAGCGGCGTGGCGATGAGCATCGAGAGGCCGAAGAAGAGATACACCTGCCCGAGTGATGCTTCGGATTCGGTGAGATCCCAGGCGAGCAGGCTGCGCAGCAGGAACTGCATCTGCACGGCCATGAATGAAAATAGTCCGCCCCACCACAAGAGCTTGTACTCAGGAACCTTCAGCGAACTGAACGCTTCGCCTTTCGGCGCATCGTTGGATCTTCGGCGCGTGACCTTCGACATAGTTCGAGAGTCTAAGTGCCTGCGGGTCACCCGTGCGACTTCGCAACGGCGTCAGGCCAGTGCGACCTCGACCGGCACGCCGTTCAAAGCGATGTTGCCGCTGACCGGATCGAGGAAGTACTCATCAGTCAGGACATTGGTGTTCACCCCGGCGTAGTCGCTGGCAACGGCGAGCTGTACGTCGGGCAGGTTCTGACCGAACCCATGCGGAATGCTGACGACGCCAGGACGAATGCCTTCGGTGATCTCGGTGGCAAGGGTGACTTCACCGACCCGAGAGGTCACTCGGGCCATCGCTCCGTCGGCAATGCCCAATCTCGTGGCGTCGTCAGGGTGCAGCTGCATCGTGCAGCGGTTCTTGCCCTTGGTCAGAACCTTGATGTTGTGCATCCAGGAGTTGTTCGAACGTACGTGACGTCGCCCGACCAGCACCATCGACTGGGTCCAGTCACGCTCCAGCGACGCATCGAGTCGAGCCATGTCGGTGGCCAGGACCTCGGGAACCACCTCGATCAGACCGCTCGGGGTACGCAGCAGATCAGGGATCCGATCGCCCTCGAGTTCGCCAAGATCGACACCGTGAGGGTTGGCCTCGAGCTTGGCCAGGGTGAGTCCGTCAGGGTCGGCTCCGAACCCATCGCCATACGGACCGGTGCGCAGCAAGATGTCGAGCAGACGCTCCGGCCCAACCCGGGGGATGCCGTTGGCATCGACCAACAGTGCAGCAAGCTCCTCGACGTCACGGCCATGCACCTTGCCGAAGGTGTCGCGGGTGGCACTCGCCAGCATCCCCGCAGCCATGCCTTCGTCCATCTCGCCAACGGCGGCGGCAGCCGCCTCGCCGACCGCCGCCTGCCCAGCGAGAACAGCAGCGAGACGGAGCATGATCTCCCACTCGCTGAGCTGGCCTTCGGGAAGCGGCAGGACCGCAGAGGAATAGTTGGCGACGTTGTGGACGGCGAAGTTGAGCAACGCCAGGTCGTAGTGCGACTTCTGCAGCGCCGACGGAGGCGGCAGGATCACGTCGGCGTGGCGAGTGGTCTCGTTGATGTAGGGGTCGATCGCCACCATGAAGTCGAGACTGGCAATGGCAGCGTCGAGACGACCGAAGTTCGGGTTCGATGACACCGGGTTTCCGCCGACCACGATCATGGCCCGCACCTGGCCATCGCCGGGCGTCTCGATCTCTTCCGGCAGCGCGCTGACGGGGAATTCACCAAATGCCTTTGGCCAGTTGCCAACCCGAGATGACGAGCGACCAAGGCTGAGACCACGGCCGGTGCGAGGTGCGCCCTTGGTGGAGGGCTGACCGGTTGCGCCCTTGGAGAACATCGCCCCACCGACACGATCGAGGTTGCCACTCAGCAGGTTCACGACATCGACCAGCCACGACGCCAGCGTGCCGAACTCCTGGGTGCAGGTGCCAATCCGGCCATAGACCGCAGCCGTCGGCGCGTTGGCCAGGTCGTGAGCGAGCGTGCGGATGACGTCGGCGTCGATGCCGACCGTGGCCGCTACCGACTCGGGTGAGTAGGGGGTGAGGAGCGCCGGGAGCTCGTCGAGTCCGTTGCAGTACGGCGCCAATCGATCGGTGTCGGCGAGCCCCTCGGTGATCAACGTGTTGGCAATGGCGGCCAGCAGGTGAGCGTCGGTGCCCGGCCTGATCGCTAGGTGCTGATCACTCTTGGCCGCAGTTTCGCTCAGTCGAGGGTCGACAACGACATAGCGACCGCCCCGTTCCTGGAGGCGTTCGAGCCGACCGGGGAAGTCGGGGGCGGTGCAGAGCGAGCCGTTCGACGCGTAGGGGTTGGCGCCGAGCATGAGGAGAAAATCGGTGCGGTCGAGGTCGGGCACTGGGACGGTGACCGAGCCGAACATCAGCCCGGCGGAGATCTCCTTTGGTCGTTGGTCGACGGTGGAAGCCGAGAAGATGTTGCTGGTGCCGACCGACTTGATGAGGGGCCGGTTGTAGAGCAGCGGGGCAATGCTGTGGGCGCCCGGGTTGCCCAGATACATGGCGCAGGCGTCTCGGCCGTGTTCGGCCAGCACGGGCAGCAGACCGGCCTCGATCGTTGCGAACGCTTCATCCCAGGACACCTCGACGAAGACACCGTCTCGTTTGACCATCGGTGCACGCAGCCAGTCGGGGTCGTCATGCAATTTCGCGATGGCGGAACCCTTTGGGCAGAGGAAGCCCTTGGAGAGCACGTCGTCTCGATCGCCACGCACGAGAGTGGGCTGACCGTTCGTCAGCGTGATCTCGAGCCCGCAACCAGCCTCACACAACGGGCAGGTGCGGTACGCCTTGCTCTTGACCCCACTCTTGGTGGTTGCCGATTCGGAGTTTTCGGTGAGTGTCATGGTTCCCCTTTGCGAACGTCGGCTCATCCTTGCAGGAATTGGTCGCTCAGTCGTAGCTGGCTTCGAGCCACCACTGCTGGTGCTCGACAACGAACAGGTGAGCCGTCCCGTCATCGAGAACGATCTGGAATCGGGCACGGCGTCGCTGGTTTGCCCGATCCCACCAGCGGTCCTCCATCGGCCACGGACCAGCCCACGCATCGATGACGTGTCGTTTCTGGTTGATCTTGGCCACGGTCGGCTCACCCGACGCCTCTCCCCTGCCATTGACCATGATGGGGCGGCCGACCCGATCGACGACCTCGACGGCGACCGGCTCGACGAACATCTTGGCCGGGTTCGGCTTCGGCAACTGCCCCGGCCACGGTTCATTCACCCACGTCGATCGGGTAGCAGGCCGGTCCTCGCCGAGATCGACCGCAGCTGCGGGGATCAAGACGATCTGCTCGCCCGGGCTTCGACCACCACGCCACTCCGGCACCGACACCGAATCGGCACCCATGATCGCCTGAAGCCGAGCAACGACCCGCGACACATCATCGGCTCGCTCGGCTCGACCACCCCAAAAGCCCAACTGTCGACCGCTGGCCGGTACGACCTGATCGGGGATCAGTGTGAGTCTGGCGATGCCCGACGACGGCGTCAGCCGCTCATGCAACCAGCCATCGAGTTGCCAGCGAGCCCGTTCGGCCAGCGCCGCAGCCGACAGGGCACCCTCATGCCGCCACAGTCGAGTGTGGATTTCTCCTCCCTCGGTCTCGGCTTCGATGGCCACCCGGATGCAGGCCAGCCCCTCGGCACTGAGATGGGCGTGCAGCTCGTCGGCCAGTGCTTTCGCCGCAAAGGCGGCGGTGTCGATACGTTCGGCCGGCGGTTCGAATTCCCAGGTGACCGCAAGGTCGGCTGCGGGCTTGCGAAGGTCTGGCGGGTGCTCGTCTTCGCCACGAGCCAAGCGGTGGGCTCGTTGGCCTTCACGGCCAAAACGCCCGACGACATCGGCTGGCGACAACGCGGCGAAGAGACCGAGCGTGTCGAGACCGAGCCGTTGGAAGACATCGGTGAGTGGCGGTTGATCGAGCGTCGTGATCGACAGCTCCGACAAGAACTCGGCACTGCCACCTGCCGGAACGATCACCGCACCCAATCGGGCATCGAGCAGGCGAGCAGCCAGCCGGGCGGCGAACACTCCGTCGGCAACACCGAGGCGAGCGTCACCGCGTGAGGCGAGCATTGGTTGCACCACCTCGTGCACCCGATCACACAATGGCTCCTCGCCACCGAAGAACCGGGCCGGACCGCGAGTGGGGAACCCAACGAGACCGGGCCCTGAGACCTCGACACTCGGCGTGATCGCTTCGAGCGCTGCTGCCACCGGTTCGAAGAGGCGGGCCTCGCGGTCGATGTCTCGCTCGAGCACAGCAAGATCAGGGCAGCGACCCTGCGCGTCACGACGCCGCTGCCCCACCGCCACCCCTTCGACACGAGCCGCAGCCGAACAGGCCACCACCCGGTTGGCAACGAACACCGCCGCCGGCTCGTCGGGCGGCACACTCCACGCCACCACCGGCCAGTCAGGGCACCACACCACCATCATCCGTGTTGCGGTCACTGGTGCCCCATGACCGCACTCAAGACCGAAGCGAGAATGACAGGACCGGGGCGAGTTCGGGGCGCGGCACCCCAGCAACGAGACGCCCATCGGGACCGGGCATGGTGACGGTGACGGATCGAGTGCGAGCGTGGGCCCGCCTGCCGCTCCCCTCGACCGTCACGACCCGCTCACGCAAGTAGCCATGCCCCAAGCCAAGACCGTCCCAACCCAGACCGTCGCTGGTGCCGCTGGTTGCCAACACGACATCGGCCGCTTCTGGCCACTGCACACCGCCATCGAGGTGGAACAGCAACGACTCTTGCTCACGGGCACGGGCAACGAGGCGGCGAGCGTCTCGCCGAGCGACCTTGGCGTTTGGCGCAACAGCCACGATGTCGACCGCTTCGAGCAGCGCGGCAACGACCGTTGCCCATTGGGAAGTCCCGGGAGTTTCGACAACGAGCACTCGATCGAGGCGAACACCCAGTTCGGCTGCTGCCACCAGGTGGAGATCGGGGACGCCGACGATGGCAAGCCACCCCTCGGCGCCAAGCGCTTCGGCCCACATGGCCATCGCCAACGACCACGAGCCCGGGCCCTTCACCACGACATCGACCCCACGGGGCAGACCACCCCATGGAAAGAGCGGGGCCAGCGGCTCGGGCACCGGCACCGTACGCTGACCCGCCAGCGTGACCGGCTTGATCTTGGCCACGATGTCGGGATCGAGCTCCGGCCGCTCTCGACCTGACTGTTGATGACCGCGATGTTGATGGGAGAACGCAAGGCTGGCCATCCCGCCAGTATCGAACACTTGTTCGCTTTTCACAACCTGGGGTCAGAGACGGCGGGGTTCAGAGACGGCGGGGTTCAGAGACAGCGGGGTTCAGAGACAGCGCGGGTCAGAGACGGCGGGGTCAAAGACGGAGAAAGTGGGTGCCTTGGTTGACGAAGTTGCGTTCGAGGCGATCGAGGTGGTCGTCGTCAGTGGCGACACCGACGACGGCTCCGCCGGAGCCGGCGAACGTGGCGGGGGCATCGAGCTCGTTTGCCATGTCGATCAGCGCAACCTGGCGGTCAGGGAGCGGGCCGAGTCGGCGCCGCAAGTCCATGTTGATGGCGACGAGCTGGCCGAAGCGCTCGTGATTTCGCCACCGCAACGCCGCCCGCCCCTCGACCACCAGACTCGCCAACTCCCGCATCGTGGTGCGGACCACGGCGTCACCAGCATCGAAGCGGGCACGCAGCGTGCCGTGGTACGAACCGCTCGGCTCGGCCGAGGCGGGAAGGTAGGCCAAGAACAACGGCGGCAGCAGCGCTGCGTCGATCGCCTCGTAGCGTCCGAGGGCAACGCCAAAGCGGGGCTCGGTGATCATGTTGGCGAAGTCCATGGCAACCAATCCGCCGTGAGTCTGGACCACTCGGTCTTGCAGTCCGGCGGTGATGCCCAACTGTTCGGTCTCGGCCCGTAGTGCCAGTGAAGCGAGCACCGCATCGGGAATGGCAAGGCCGGTGTAGGTCATCAGACAGCGCATCGTTGCCACCACCAATGCCGACGAACCGGCCAGCCCGACCTGGCGAGGGATCGTGGTCTCATAGCGAAGCTCGAAGTCCTCGGGCTGGCGAACCACATGACCCTTCGAGGTCAGCCCGTCTGACTGCATGCCGTTGGCCTGAAGCCCTCGCACCACGTCGATGAAGGTGCGCACTGCGGCCGCCATCACTTGGGTGCCCGAGCCATAGCCGAACCGATCGATACGGTCAGCCATTTCGGCACTCGAGTACCAGTGAGGCCGATCGTCGTCATTCGGGACGAGCGTGATGCCACGTCGATCACGCGAGTCACCGGTGGGAGTGAGCGTGACGGTGGCTTCGAAGGCCTCGACCGCCAGTCCAAGCGTCTTGCCGCCGTAACCGTCAGAAGGATTACCGAGCAACCCGACTCGAGCCGGAACCCGAGCGGTGATCACCTGCTCAGACGTTGAACGATTCCTCGGTGGGGACTTCCACACCGGGCCGGTAGTAGGTGTAGAGATCGTGGATCACCGCGTCCAGGCCATCGGCCGAACCGCCGTTGGCGAGGACCACCGTGATGGTCTGGGCATAGACATGGACTTCGTCGACCTGGCCGGTTTCGAAGAGCTTGCCAGCGAGGAGGTCTGGCGGGCGGTGACCATAGATGGCTTGATCGTGGTAGTACCGCTCGTGGCCCATGCCAGTGAAGCTACGGTTGGTCTCGAATCGCACGATGCCGTGGCGGCTCGAGGCTTTTTGGATCACGCTCACTGGTTCACCCATGACGGGCGAGATCCTAGCTTCTCTCCGGCCGCTTGGGCGAACCTCAGGCCAACTCGTTGGCGATCAGCCGTTGCCGTTGAGCGCTGATGACCCAAGCGCTGATCGCCATGGTGCCGAGGGCCAGCACGGTGTGCACCAGCTTGAAGGCAACACTGTGATCGTTGAACAGCGTGTTGACGCCACGGATCGCCCACCAGACGCTGCCGAAGACAGCAAGGCCGAGGCTGATCCGAATGGCCAAGGTACGAAGCGCCGGATTGTCTTTGGCCAGACTCAGCCCGACGAGGCCAAGGGCGACAACGACGAAGATCACCGAGATGCCGAGCTGCCAGGTCTTGCTCCACCCTGCGAGGTCGGCATCGGCGAGCACATTGCGCACCCGGGTGAACCACAGCAGCAGCGTCCAAGCCCCAAGGGCGAGTCCAGGTAGATAGAAGCGATTCATCCCACATCCTCAGGATCGATCGAGCATTCGGCCAGTAGCGCCTCGAAGTCGGCAAGGGCTTGACCGGCAAGCGGGTCTCCGAGCAGCGTGGCTGCTGCGTCGTCGCCAAGCCCACCGATCAAACAGTCGGCTTGCTCGGTGGTGAGTCCGAGCTCCGTGGTGAGCAGTTGGATCAGCACGGCATCATCGATCGAAGGGTCTGGCACTCCCTGCGCACCATCGGGTCGCAGGAGCGCTTCGAGCTCGGCGGCGGTGAACGGTTGCGGCGCATCGATGTCGGGGCGCCCGGCGCGGAGGCCACATTCGATCGTCAGGTAGGCGTCGAGACTGTCGTTCGCCGCACTGGCTTCAGGGTCGCTGTAGTCCGACAGCAACAGCGCATCGAGCTGGTAATCGCTGGCCGCCAGTTCGGCATCGAGCGCTTCGTACCCAGCAATGACCTGCTCGATTTCAGGCTCGATGTCGGCCGGGGCCTTCTCGCCCAGCACCCGCAGCTGAGCAATCGCCACTTCGACGAAGGCGGGCGCTTTCACCGGGTCAGCCAAGTCGACAGCGACGTCGTTTTGGAACGTCTGAAGTGCCTGTGCCTGTTCACAAAAGCTTCGGTCTCGCGCTGCTGCTTCGATCGAACCGGCATCGACCGAACCGGGGTCAGGCTCACGCGACGAACAGCCGCCGGCCAGGACGGCCGCGACCACGACCGCCGGCACGAAAGATGGCCGCCGCATCAGAAGAGTTCGATCTGGCCGCCGGGCCGAAGACGGCGACGGTCGGTCCATGGCAGTGAGTCCATGAACGCCCAGGACCGGCGGTGGATGGCTGTTGGGCCATACCCCTGGAGCGCCATGCGATGTTTGGGGCACGGGTAGCCCTTGTTGTTGTCGAAGTTGAACGCCGGATAGTGCTCGGCGGCTTCACGCATCATGCGATCGCGCGTGACCTTGGCCAGGATCGATGCCGCCGCGACCGACAGGCACTTGGCATCGGCCTTCACCAACATCGTGGTGTTGCGGTGGCCGACGAAGTCCCACTTGCCATCGAGAATGACCGCATCGGGTTCGAGCCGAAGTCCGGCCAGCGCACGGCGCGCAGCCAGGCGTTGCGCCGCCGACATCCCCAGCTCATCGCATTCTTCGAAGCTGGCGTGGCCAACGGCCCAGGCCTCGGCCCAATCGGCAATGCGATCGAACAGTCCTTCTCGTTCGGCCTCGGTCAGCTGTTTGGAGTCGCGCAGCTTGTAGAGACGGCGGTCGTGCGGAGCAACGACGGCCCCGATCGTGAGCGGGCCTGCCCATGCGCCCCGGCCGACCTCGTCGAGGCCAACGACGATGGCATGCCCTGTTGCCCACAGTCCGCGCTCTTCCGACAGGCCTGGGGCCTGGGCCTTCAGGGCCTTTCGGAGTTTGGGGACGGTGGCGGGGGCCATCGAGGTCGAAGCTAGCCGGTGAGCGCCGGAACCAGCGGTCAGTCCAGGAGGGCTTCGAAGTCGGCGGCAAGTTGGGGTCGGGTCACTTCGGGTGACCACAGGATCCGAAGGTCGCCGTTGGGATCGATACCCATGAGGCTTGCCGTGTGGTCCACTGTGTAACCGGTTTCGACGTCGCCCTCGCCGTAGGCGTAGTAGACCCCGTACTGCGTGGCCACTTTGTCGACCGCCTCCAACTCGGCACCGGCGCCAAGGAACCTGGAGTCGAACGACTGAACGAACGAGCCGAGCTCATCGAGCGAGTCGCGAGCTGGATCGACCGAAACCATGACCAACTGCACATCATCGGCCTTGTCTGATGGCATGAGTTCGAGTGCCGCTGCTACGTCGCTCAACGCCGTTGGGCAGACATCAGGACAGTTCATGTAGCCGAAGTACATGATGAGGACCTTCCCATCGAACAGGGCCAGATCGGCTGCTCGACCATCGGACAACGTCAGACCATCGAGGCCTGGGGCTGGCTCGGTTCCTTGGAGGATCGATCCGGCGTAGAGGTGTGGAGCGACCCGGCTCAGCGCGAAGCGGCCAAGACCAAGTCCGAGCACGAGTACGATCGCCAAGCCGATCAGACGCTTCAGCCAGCGGGATCGTGCCGGTGCGCTGGCGGGCGTCGGCGATGGAGGTGGGCTGGTGCCAAGGGTTGCCGTCATGGCGGTCATCTTTCGGCGAGGGCTGGAGGAGCAGCGGGTCAGGGATCACGGGTAGCAGAGGAACAGGTGTGCGGCTTCGTAGGCAAAGGCGCCGGCGCCGCTGGCATAACGGATTTCGGCGCCGAGAAGGCCGAGGTGGCGGGCGAGCTTGTCGCCGTCGTCGGACAGCGTCTGGTATTTGTAGTCACCGCGGACCACGCCCCAACCGTCGACGATCACGTAGCCACCGTCGTAGTCGATCGTGCCGTCGGGTTGCTGCTCGACGAAGCGCTTGAACCCGACCCCAACGAGATTCTCGATCTGGGTTTCGGTGCCACCAACCCAGCGCCAGTTCTCGCCATCGGCACCCGCATCGTCCGCTGCTGCGAGCAACTGCTCGGGTGTTGCGTTGCCATCGAGGGCAATGGTGACGAGGCGAACATCGACCTCGTCGAGGTTCGGATCGAGAGCGATGTTCGCCTGCACCGTGCGGAACGTGTCAGCCGTCTCCTGACAACGGGCGTCGCAATCGAGCGGACTGAAGCTGTACAGCGTCACCGAACCACGGGTGGTTTCGCTGGTGAACAGGTCACCCGACTGATCGATGACACCAAAGCCGGGGCCAAGACGGATTCGAGGCAGCACGGTGATCGGCTGGAAAATGGCAAAGGCCATGGCACCGGCAATGATCAGGACCAAGGCCCCGGTCGCCACCTTGGCCCATCGGGGCAGAATGAAACCATGACCCACGCTCGTCGTGCCCGCACCACCATTGCTGCCCTTGGACTCACCATCGCTGCGTCCATGGCCCTTGGCTCCTGTGCTTTCCCCGGCGACTCGCTCGAAGACGGCGCAGGCATCGTTGGTGTCTACAGCGTCAACGGTGTCGACCCCGGCGGCGTCGAATACTCCGGCACGGTCACCATCGTCGCCACTGACCAAAGCGACATCTACGCGATGGAGTGGCTCGTGACCGGCGGCATCCACGAGGGCGTCGCTCGATTGCGAGGCAACACGCTCGACGTCGAGTGGACCACGGCGGCCTCGGCCGTCGGCATCACCGAGGGCACCGCCACGTACGTCATCGACGACCTGGGCAACCTGGTCGGCGAGCGCATCACCATTGGCCAAGACGGCATCGGCACCGAGGAGATCTTCCCGGAGCCCTGAGCTATCGAGGTGGTTCATTCGTCTGCTCCTGTCGCTCCGGTCAAGCTCTCGAGGTAGAGCACCAGCGCGTCGAGATCTTCGGCGCTGAGGCGCTCGGCGTAGAACGGCAGCATCTGTCCCGCCCGATAGCCATCGACGATGTAGGCATCGGGATCGAGGATCGCTTGGCGGAGGTACGCATCGGCGTCGAGTCCGGCGATCGTGTTCTGCGCCCGAGTCCCGATACCGGCCAATGACGGTCCGATGCCGTCGTCACCCGGCTTGGTCGAGTGGCAGATACCGCAGCCGCCACGGGCGTTGTCGTCGAACACTTCTCGCCCGTCGTCGACGCCAGGGGGTGGGGGTTCGTCGACCGCTTCGATCACCAATCGACGACCGGCATCGATCGACGCCGTTGTGTCGAAGAGCACCGTGGGCGCGTCCGCCCCCTCGTACAGCACGACCTTGAGCTGATGCGTCCCCGGTGATGTTGCAATGTCGACAACGCCGACTGCGGTATCGCTCGTCGTCGACACCCCACGACGCTCGACCGACGCATCGTCGATCAAGACCTCGACCTCGACCTCGGCCCCGAGCACACCGGTGGGGCCAACTTGTCCGAGCAGTCGAAAGCCGGGCTGATGGTCGATGACGACTCGTACCGCTGCTTCGTCGTTGCCTGACCGGAACGGCGCCCACGTCGACAGGGCGATCAAGAAGACCGACACCCCAACGAGCACGGCGGCCGCAACCGCACCACGACGGGCGATCGGGAGTTCGTTCACGTTGGCGGTCGGGTGTGCACCTGGATGCTCGATGGCGGCACGAAGGCCGAGTGGACTGACGAAGTCCTCGGTAGCGACCCCGGCGAACTTCTTCGGAACATGGGGGGCACGTTGGGACTGCAAACGTTGGTCGGCCAGGACGTTCCCGATGCCGTACGCACAATCGCCAGGGGCACATCCCACGATGTGGACACCGGTGGCACCGGCATTCATCAAGGAGCCGACGGCCTGCGGGTGGATCATGCCGGTGCAGGAGACCTCGACGATCTTGGATCCCTCGAAGCCGCCACCGAGCCCTGACTGGTGAACATGACGCTGACAGGCGATCACGACTGCTTGCCCATCGGGATCAACGGTCTCGGGGGCGATGAAGCCGGGCAACTTCCCATCCTTGAACGACACCGCACCGAAAGAACACGAGCCGATGCAGATCCCGCAGCCAACACAGGCCGAGCCATCGACAACCGCAATCGAGCCTCGTCGTGACCCGGAAACCTCAACGAGCGACAACGCTTGGTAGGGGCAGTCGATCACGCACAGGTCACAACCGGTGCAGGCGACCTCGTCGATGACGACGACCGGGGTGTCGTTGCCGAAGAGTCGTGGGATCGCAGCGATGGCGCCGAGCACCACAACCAGCACGCCCAGCACGAGCCAGGGTGACACCGAGAGCAGAGGCGGCAGCAGGAACATGATGAACGGATCGAGCGGCACATCGACCGCAGCCACCGAGAAGTCGGCAGGGTCGAGCATGCCGAGCGGCAGGGCGATGCCGGCGACCACGAGGGCAACGATCATCGCCGCGCTCCAGTGCTTCGGCGGCAACCAGGGCAGGCGACTGCGACGCAGGTGACGCCAGGTGAAGTAGCCGATCGCCACGGTGAGACCGATGTGGGCAAGCCAGATGGCGAGCATCACACCCGAGCCGCTGCCAGCTTCGGGGCCAACGATCGAACGCACGACGAAGGCAGAGCCGGCACCACTCGAACCCATCACCCGATTGAAGGACTCGGTCAAGGCCTGAGCCCGTTCGTCCCAAATGAGCCAGTAGCCGGTGACGCCGGCCAGCCACACCAGGGTCAGTGCCGCAAGGCCGGTGAGCCATCGAGCGCGGCGCGGCCCCGAGAACCGTGAAGCCACGAAGATGCGCCACGCATGCACCACGGTGGTGAGGACCATGCCCGCCGAGGCGAAGCGGTGAACGGCCCGGGCCACCCGCTGGATCGGGTGGTCTTCCATTCTCGAGACGGCCCGATAGGACGCCTCGAAGCCGTACTGATAGAAGAGCGTCAGGTACAGGCCGGTCACCACCACCACGGCCAGCAACACCACCGAGATCGTCCCAGCGTGGGGCAGCGGATCGAATCGATGAGACCGAACGGCCGAGCGGACGGGCCGCTCGGCCTTCAACGAGACTCGCTCGAGTGATTCGGTGATGCGCACCGGAACGACTAGTAAGCGCCGGGGAAGCCCGGGGCGTTGAGGTTCATGTTGATGATCTGGTCGACCAGCTGCGGACCGTAGGCAATGACCAGTAGCAACCCGGCGCCGATGAGCCACGGCTTGAACGAGTCGAGCCACATCGGCGTCAGCTGTGCGCTCCGCAGGCTGTCAGCGATCGGCATGGTCGGCAGTTCAGACGGGTCGACCTTCGGGCCGAGCATGGTCTTGGCCATACCGAAGACGTAGATCGTGGCCGAGACCAACAGGATGAACCCGCCGATCGAGACCCGCATGAGGTGGCCATTCCATTCTTCGGGCACGTACAACGCATCGCCGAGCGGCGTGCGACGAGGAGCACCGAGCAGACCGACGACGTGCATGGCATTGGAGAAGATGATCATGCCGACAAACCAGGTCCAGGTCTGGATGAGGGCCCACTTCTGGCTCCAGAGCTTGCGACCGGAGAGGTAGGGCACCATCCAGAAGGTGATGCCCATGAACGACATGGTGACGGCCGAGGCGACGGTCAGATGGAAGTGGCCGGGCACCCACGCCGTGTTGTGGATCACCAAGTTGATGTTGTAGGACGCATTGGTCAGACCGCCGATGCCGCCGAACATGAACAGCAACCCGGCGAGCAACTGGGTGGCGACCGATGGATCGCTCCATGGCAAGGCCCGGATCCAACCGATGAGTCCGGTGCCACCGCGCTTGCGAGCGGCGTACTCGAGCGACGCGACCACCGTGAACAGTGTGAGGGTCGAAGGGAAGAAGACCGAGTAGGTGAGAAGCGCATGGATGAATTTCCAGGTCTGGGGGACTCCCGGATCGGTGAACTGGTGGTGGAACCCGACTGGCACCGAAACAACGAGGAACATCCAGAACGACAGGCGAGCAAGCGAATCCGAGAACAGCTTGCCACCAGCTTGTTTCGGGAGCATGCCGTACCACGAGGTGTAGGCAGGCAGCAGCCAGAAGTAGACGAGTGGATGGCCGGTGAACCAGAAGTAGGTGCGAGCCAGTTCGGGGTCGGTGCCATCGATCAGTCCGAGTGACCAAGGCAGCAGCATGGTCAACACCTCGACGGCAATGCCGAGGGTGGCGATCTGCCACATCGCCGAGTTGATGATGTTCGCCAAGGCAATGAACGGCGAGCGGATGCCCACGTTGTCCTTCCGCCACGCGTGCAGCGTCAGGTAGAAGCCGAGACCTTCGATCCAGCTCCCGATGATCACCAGAGCAAGACCCAGATAGAACGCCCAACTGGCCTTCAGCGGCGGGTAGAAGGTGTAGAGCACCGTGGCCTGGTTGAGCAGCAGGGGTACCGCCGCCATCAGGAGACCGACGATCATCGTGGCGAACCCGAACTTGTTGATCCTCGGGTGCGAGAGCGAACGCCCGAGTCCCTTCATGGTGGTGAGGTTGGTGAACCCCATGATGAAGAAGGTGGTCCAGACCAAGGCGTTCAGTACGCCGTGGATGGTGAGGCCCTGGTAATACGACTTGATGACCGGTTCGAGGTAGGGATAGAAGTCGACGCCGCTGAACTGGAACGCCTGGAGCGGACCAAAGAGTGAACCGACGGCAAGAGCAGCAACGGCGATACCGATGTGCCAACCAATGAACTTCTTCTCTGCCGGCGAGAGCTCGAACGCTTCGGACTTCTCGAGTGTCGAGAGGAACTGCGGGCTATCGCCAGCTGCCCCACCACCGCCGGCGGG
>JBBQUN010000037.1:0-24218 GCA_038212405.1 Acidimicrobiales bacterium
TGCCGGTGACGTAGCCGAACCACACGCCGTCGGGCAGCGACGAGTCCGAACCGGGAACGCAACCGGAGTAGTACGCATCGCCCGTCACTTCCCAGCCGAAATCATCGGGCCAGCGAACGGCTCGAACAGGGGCGGTCGTCGCTGTCACGGACTCGTCGATGAACGCGGTGTCGATGAACGCGGTGTCGATGAACGGAAGGACGGCCGGCTCCGAGGTCTCAGGTTCGGCATCGTCATCGCCTCGAGGCATCAACACGGCGATCACGCAGACGAACACCAACACGAGAGCGACGGCGCGTGCGATCGTGATGACCGGCAGGCGGCGTGGTGGCGGCGCGACCGTTCCGGGGGCGGGCAGGGGCCGGTCGTCGACCGGGTATTCATCCCAAAGGTCGGTCGTGGTTTCGGGTTTGATCGACATATCCGGTCTTCTCGTTGCCGCGGGTCTGAGCACAAGACCCATCGGCAGTCCGCGATCGGGAATGAGCACAACCCGTCGATCGGTCGGCGGCGGCCGTCCGGCTGACCATCACGTCGATCGTTCGCCCTCAGGCGAGCAGTTTGAGGAGGTATTCGCCGTAGCCGCTCTTGCGGAGGGGTTGGGCGAGTTCTTCGAGGCGTTGGTCGCTGATCCAGCCGCGTGACCAGGCGATCTCTTCCAGGCAGGCGATCTTCATGCCCTGGCGGTGTTCGAGGACCCGGACGAATTCGGCGGCTTCGATCATGGAGTCGAACGTGCCGGTGTCGAGCCAGGCGAACCCCCGGTTGAACTTCACCACGTCGAGCGAGCCATCGGCCAGGTAGGCGTTGTTCACCGAGGTGATCTCGAGTTCGCCACGGGCCGACGGTTCGACTGCTTTCGCTATGTCGACGATCCGGTTGTCGTAGAAGTACAGCCCGGTGACCGCCCACGACGACCGCGGGTTCTCGGGCTTCTCTTCGATGCTGAGGGCGTGACCGGCGTCGTCGAACTCGACCACGCCATACTGCTCGGGCTGGGCGACTTGGTAGGCGAAGACGGTGGCGCCGGTGTTGTTGGCAACCGCATTGCCGAGCAGGTTCGACATGCCCTGGCCGTAGAACAGGTTGTCGCCGAGGATCAGGGCACAGGCGTCGCCATCGATGAAGTCCTCACCGATGATGAAGGCCTGGGCCAGGCCGTCGGGCGAGGGTTGGACGGCTTGGGTGATCGTGATGCCCCACTGCGACCCGTCGCCGAGCAGCCTGCGGAACGCCGCCTCGTCTTCGGGGGTGGTGATGACGAGGATGTCGTCGATGCCCGCCAGCATGAGGATCGACAGCGGGTAGTAGATCATCGGCTTGTCGTACACCGGCAGGAGTTGCTTCGAGGTGCCGATGGTCAGCGGATGCAACCGCGACCCGGTGCCGCCGGCCAGGACGATGCCCTTCATGAGGCCGCACCGTTCATCGTGCGCTCTCCATGCGATCGAGTTGGGCAGAGACCTGGGCCAGTGCGTCACGCCACGGCCGCAGCGTGATGCCGTACGTATCGGTCAGCGTGGTGGAGTCGAGCCGACTGTTGACCGGGCGTGGCGCCGGGGTCGGGTATTCGGCCGTGCTGATGCGGCGGACCGTGGTTCGCTTGTTGCCCGTCGCCTCGATGGCGGCAACGGCGAGATCGGCCCACGACGCCGAGTCGGGCGCGGCGCAATGGAAGATGCCGGGCACCGAAGCGCCGGCCTCGACGATCGACACGATGGCCGAGGCAATGTCGGTGGCCGAGGTGGGGCAGCCGATCTGGTCACTGACGACGCCGATCTCATCTCGGCCCTTGGACAGGTGGCGCATCGTCTTGACGAAGTTGCTGCCAACCGCGCTGTACACCCACGAGGTGCGGAGCACGATGGCGTTGGGGTTGGCGAGCGCGGCGAACTCGCCTGCCAGTTTCGAACGGCCGTACACGCCGAGCGGGCGAGGCTGATCCGAAGGCACATAGGGCGTCGTCTTGGTGCCATCGAACACGTAGTCGGTGGAAAGATGGATCAGCGTGGCGCCGATCTCGCGGGTTGCCGAAGCCATCGCCTCGACCGCCAACGCGTTGACCGCATAGGCCATCGACGGCTCGACCTCGGCCTTGTCGACGCCGGTGAATGCAGCAGCGTTGATCACGATCGCCGGTTCGTGGTCTTCGATCGCCGAGAGCGCCGCCCACGGCTCGGAGAGGTCGGCGGCGGCACGGTCGAGGTTGATCAGTTGGATGTCGGCGGGCCAGGAGGCCCGGCGGAGTTCGGTGGCGACCTGTCCGGTCGTTCCGAAGACGAGTACACGGGTCATGAGGCAGTTCCTAGTCGTTGGCCTTGGTAGTTGCCGTCGAGGATGGCTTGCCACCAGTCACGGTGGGCGAGGTACCACTCGACGGTGGTGGCGAGTCCGCTTTCGAAGGTGACCGATGGGGTCCAGCCGAGTTCGGCTTCGATGTGGCTGGCGTCGATGGCGTAGCGGTGATCGTGGCCGGGGCGGTCGGTCACGTAGGTGACGAGGTTGCGGCGAGGGCCGCTGGGGAGGAGTCCGGCGCGCACGTCGAGGATGTCGCAGATGGCGTTGACGACGTCGAGGTTGGTGCGTTCGGAGCGGCCGCCGATGGTGTAGGTGTCGCCGGGGGTGCCGGATTCGAGGACGGTGATGAGCGCCCGAGCGTGGTCGTCGACGAACAACCAATCACGGATGTTGTCGCCTTTGCCATAGACGGGGAGGGGTTCGCCGGCCAACGCCTTGATGGTGACGAGTGGAATCAGTTTCTCGGGGAAGTGGAACGGCCCGTAGTTGTTGGAGCAGTTGGTGACGATGGTCGGCAGGCCGTAGGTGTCGCCCCAGGCCCGGGCCAAATGGTCCGAGGCCGCCTTCGATGCCGAGTACGGCGAGCGAGGGGAGTAGGGGGTGGTTTCGTTGAAGGCCGGGTCGTCGAGGGCGAGCGAGCCGAACACTTCGTCGGTGGAGACGTGGACGAAGCGGAAGGCGTCTTTGGCCGGGCCGGTCAGGGTTTCGAAGCGGGCTCGGGCCGCTTCGAGCATGGTGAAGGTGCCGACCACGTTGGTGTTGATGAATTCGGCCGGGCCGTCGATGGAGCGGTCGACGTGGGATTCGGCGGCCAGGTGGAGCACGGCGTCGGGCTCGTACTCGGCGAAGGCGTTGCCAACGGCGGCAGCGTCGGTGATGTCGACCTGGGCGAAGGTGTAGCGGGGGTCATCGGCAACAGATGCGACGGTGCGGGGGTCGCCGGCGTAGGTGAGTTTGTCGAGGTTCAGCACCGAATACTCGGTCTTGGTGATGAGGCGGCGGATCACGGCGGAGCCGATGAAGCCGCAGCCTCCGGTGAGGAGTAGTCGCATCAGAACAGGTCTCCAGTTCGTTGGACGTCGGCGAAGGTGGGGGCGGCCGCATCCTTGTCGGAAAGGACGGGTGTGACGTGTGATCCCCAGTCGATCCCGAGATCGGTGTCGTTCCAGATGATGGAGCGTTCCGACGCGGGATCGTAGGGGGCGGTCACCTTGTAGGCGACTCGGGTGTTGGGCTCCAGGGTGAGGAATCCGTGGCCGAAGCCGGCGGGGAGCCACAACTGGTTGCCGGCTTCGGCGTCGAGGCGAACCGCAACCCACTGGCGGAACGTGGGGGAGTCGGATCGCAGGTCGACGGCGACGTCGAGAATGGCGCCGGTCTCGACTCGGACCAGTTTGCCCTGGGCCGAGGGGTCTTTCTGGTAGTGGATGCCACGAAGCGTGCCGATCGGAGCCGACATCGATTCGTTGTCTTGCACGAACACCAGGTCGAGTTGCGCCGGCGACCAGGTCTCACGAAACCAGCCACGAGCATCAGCGAAGGTGCGGGGTCGGAACTCGATGACATCGGCTAGGGCAGTTGGATGAGCGGTCACTGAACCACCTTATGCAGCAATCCGGGCGGCAAGGTTGATCAACTCGACGATGTGGTCACTGTTGCCTTGCTCGATCTGGCGTCGATCGAGCAGCTCGGGGCTGCTACCATAAATCGCGCTCAGTTGCCAGCGAGCGATACACCGACCGGAGTGGTGTCCTCGGTAGCTGCTTGCCACGTGCGATCGATTCCGTCGGCGACGCTGATCGTTGGCTCGTAGCCCAAGGCCTCGGTGATACGGGAGATGTCGGCCAACGAATGGCGTACGTCGGCCGGTCGGGGATCCTGGTAGTCGATCACGAGGGGTTGCTCGTGCAGTTCGGCAATATGTGCGAGCACCGAGTTGATCGTGGTCTGTCGGCCACAGGCGAGGTTGTAGACGTTGCCGGCAACGGTCGCTGCCGGTGCCGCTGCTGCCAACGCGATGCCGTCGAGGTTGTTGTCGATGTAGGTGAAGTCTCGAGACTGTTCCCCGTCGCCGTGCACGGTGATCGGTTCGAAATTCCGTGCTGCGTGAATGAATCGGGGAATCGCTGCGGCATAGACGTGTTGGGCCGACTGGCGCGGGCCGAAGACGTTGAAGAATCGAAGTCGCACGGTGGTGAGTCCATAGAGTTCGGTGGCTTGTCGGCAGTAGTGTTCCGCCGCGAGTTTGCTGGTGGCGTAGGGCGAGAGCGGCTGGCCGCATCGATCTTCGATCTTCGGGAGATTTCGGTCGTCCCCGTAGGTGCTCGACGAAGCAGCAAACACGACTCGCTCACATTCTGCGTCGCGCGCCGCCAGCAGAAGGCGAAGGGTCCCGGTGGCGTTGACGTCGTGAGTGGTGAGTGGGTCGGCCACGCTGCGAGGGACCGAGCCGAGTGCTCCGAGGTGAACGATGACGTCGATGTCTCGTACCGAGGCCGCCACGTCTTCGGTACTGCGAAGATCACCGAGGAGCAGCTCGGCTTCGGCGGCCGGGCCGGTCAGGTTCGCAAGCGTTCCTGTGGAGAGGTTGTCCAGGATTCGAACCTCGTGTCCTTCGATCACGAGTCGATCGACAAGATGGCTGCCGATGAAGCCGGCTCCGCCCGTTACCAGATAGCGCATTCTTCTTGCCTCACTGCCATGCGGCCGACTTGTCGGCCTGCCCTCGAAACCCTCGATCGGTGGATCGTGGAGTGACCATAGTCTGGTCTCGTTGTTTCGGTCATTGGTCGATGTACCTGCCGGAGCGAACGAGCAACGCCCTCAACTCGAGGTTGCAGGTAAGTCCGCCTGGCGCATTCGGTAGTGTCGTGGGCCATCATGTCGTGATCGGTGTCGACTGGACGCCGTGAGGATGGTGAGGAGGGCAGTGAGCGATTCTCGAGCTGACGATGCAGCATCAGCGATGCCGAAGTCGAGCCTTCGAACCCAAGTGGCGAATGCTCGTCGGTACGGCTGGGTGGTGGTTGCCGTTGTTGGCGTCGCAGTCACGGCTGCGGTTTGGATGACGACCAGGCAGACACCGATCTATGAGGCATCGTCGACCGTGCTGTTGCGCACCAGTCAGACCACTCCGCTGTTCCCGTTTGGTTCGGCCGTGCGCCAAGAACTCTTCCGCCAGCCCGAGACCGAACAGCTCTATATCGACAGCGAGACATTCCAGAACGCTGTGCGACCCTCTGTCCCCAGTGGGACGAGCTTCGACTCCTCGACTTCACCCAACGGAACGGTGAAATTCACTTCACGAAGCGTGAGTCCGAGCGACGCGGCCGCTGCCGCGGATCTCTGGGCTACCAGCTATGTGTCGAGCCGGCACCAGACGGTCCTCACCGAGAACACGGCGGCGCTCGATTTCCTGCAGTCGACGCTCGACGATCTCGAAGCGGAGCGTGCGGGAATCCGCAAGGACGTCGTGGCACTCGAGGCAGTCCTCGATCGAACCGAGGACCCCGATCAATACGCTCGACTGTTGTCACAGAAGGTGTCGATCGAGACCCAGCTCCAGACTCAGTTGGCGCCGGTCGATCAACAGATCCGTGACCTGTCGTCTCAACTCGCCAACCTCGACCTCCTCGATCGTTTCCTCGGTGATGCCAACATCAGCGCTCGCGTGGACCGAGTGGCGTCGATACCGACGGATTCGGTGAGTCCGAATCTCGTTCGCAATGTTGCCACCGCCGCCCTCCTGGGTGTGGTCCTCGGTGCCGGTCTCGCCTATGCGCTTGCCGGCCTGAACGATCGGGTCCAAGACAGCATCGACGTGGTCACTGCATCGGGGCTCCCGATCCTCGGGACGATTCCTCATTATCGCCTGAAGGGCGACGCGATCGCCGAGGTCGTCAGCCACCCGACGAGTGTCGTGTCGGAACGTTACCGGGCCGTGGTCACGGCCCTGGAGTTCGCCCAGCGGACTTCACCGGTCTCGTCGCTGCTCATCTCGAGTGCGATGCCCGCCGAGGGCAAGAGCACGACCGCCATCAATCTCGCGGTCTTGATTTCTCGTCACACCAGCGTGCTGTTGGTCGACGCCGATATGCGTCGTCCTCGACTCGATCGGATGCTCGGCGTTCCGCTCGATCTGGGGCTGACCGACGTGCTTCGGGGTGAGGTCGACTACGACGACGCCATCGCCACCGTGGAATACGAGGGTGGAACGTTCGATCTGCTGGCGGTCGGGTCGATCGTCGACGACCCGACGCTGCTGCTGCGGGGCGAGCGTCTCGGCGTGCTGCTCGACAAGCTCGAGGGAGAGTACGATTTGCTGGTCATCGACAGCGCACCGATCCTCCCGGTGACCGATGCGGCGCTGATCGGCGTGCATGCAAGCGCGAGTATCATCGTTTCCCGTCAGGGCAAGACGTCGATGGAGGATGTGCGTACGGCCACCAACATCATGCGCGACTCTGGCGCTCGGCTTCTTGGTGCCGTGGTGAATGACGACCGCTCCAAGCACACGAACTATCGCTATGCGTCGTCGCCTGGGCGAGGGTGACGATCAGTTGAGGGTGAACCGCACGGATCGCTCTCTCACATCGGTCGCACGTGCTCTGAGCAAGGAGGCGTCGCTCGTCGTCGACCGTGTGATGCCGAAGCGCGAAGGCATCGTGATCCTGCTGTATCACCGCGTGGGCGTCGGAAGCGGCTCGGTCATCGACTTGTCGGTCGAGGCGTTCGGTCGTCAGCTCGCCCAGCTCTCCGAGAAGCACCGCGTGATCGGACTGGACCAAGCAGCGGACGAGTTGGCCGGGCCCGGTCCGGTTGCCCCCGGTGTGGTTTTGACCTTCGACGATGGCACAGCGGACTTCATCGACAACGCGCTTCCCGTGTTGGCCGACTATCGAATACCGGCGACGCTCTATGTTGCCACCGGTCTCCTCGACACCTCCCGAGCGTGGCCCGACGGTGGAATACCCATGACGCGATGTGGGCTGGCCGAGGTGGCTGAGAGCGGATTCGTCACGCTCGGCTCGCACACCCACGGACACAAGCTCCTCGATCGTCTGCCGAGCAACGAGATCGACGATGAGCTCGATCGGTCGATCGCATTCATCGAGGACTGTTGCGGGGTGCCGGTCGACCATTTCGCCTATCCGAAGGCGGTTGCCCCGTCGTCGAGCGCCGCATCGGCGGTGGCAAAGAGATTCCGAACAGCTGCATTGGCTGAGCCCGGAGCGAACGCGTCCGGTCAGGACGTGCAGCGGCTGCGCCGGACACCGATCCAGTCAAGTGATGCACCTCGCCACCTGGAAGCGAAGTTCCGCGGCGGGATGGCATTGGAATCAACCGTTCGAACAGTGGTGAATCGTGCCCGCTACCGAGGCCGAGTCGACTGAACGGGCCAGTCGAGAGCCCGGATGCAGCGGTATGTCATGCTTGGCCCGTGTCCTTGACGATTCTGCAGGTGATTGCGTCGGCCGAACGAAGAGGCGCCGAGACATTCGGTGTGGCGCTGGGTGGCGCACTGGGGCATCTCGGTCATCAGGTCGAGACCGTCGCCGTCGAACCCGGCGGTGCTCCTGTGCTCGACGTGGAGCTGCTGGGGGCAGAGCGGATGCGGCCCGACGGCCTTCGACGGCTGCGATCCAAGATGCGCCGTGCCGACGTGGTGATCGCCCACGGATCGACGGCACTTCCCGCAACCGCCATTGCCGGACTCGGTTGTTCGACGCCGGTGATCTATCGACAGATCAGCGATCCGACGACGTGGACAGCCACACGGCTGCGGCGGGCCCGAGTTCGGATCTATCTCCATGAGATGGATCACGTGGTGGCGTTGACGGACCGCACCAAGTCGATCGTCGCCGAGCGATTCGGCTTTCGCCCGGCCGATATCACCGTGGTACCCAATGGGGCGGACGCCGATCGGTTCATTCCGGCCTCGCCGGCGACTCGCAAAGCAGCCCGGGAGCACCTCGATCTCGGTCCCGACGATTTCGTCGTCGCATGGGTCGGTGCGCTCAGCGCCGAAAAGCAACCGCTGCTGGCGCTTCGTGCGATTGCGAACCTCGAAGGCGCTCGCCTGCTCATGGCCGGTTCGGGGCCGCTGTCGGACGTTGTTGCCACGGAGGCGCCTGGCGGATCGATTCTGCTCGGCTCTGTCGCTGATCCTTTGGAGGTCTATCACGCTGCCGATGTCGTACTGCTCACGAGCCGAACCGAGAGCCTCCCGGCTGTGCTCATCGAGGCCGGTCTTTGTGGGGTGCCAGTCGTTGCCAGTGACGTGGGGGACGTTTCGAGCATCGTGCAGCATGAAAAGACGGGCCTGCTGGTGACACCGGATGTGGCTGCAATGACGAGCGCCCTCGAGCAATTGCGGGACGACCCGGATCGACGACTCCGACTCGGCGAGGCTGCCCGCAAAGAGATGGTCGGGCAGTTCTCCTTGTCGGTGGTTGCTCGACGGTGGGAGTCGGTGGCCAGTACGGTGGCAGCGGGCCAACCCCGCTAGGCCCAGCATCCGTTCGAACAGTGAATGATCCGGCCTTGATCGATCCATCCCGCACTTCGCAAACACCCGACCTCCACGACAAGCTGCTGATCGTGCGACGGAACTGGTGGATCGTCGCGCTCACCGTTGCCGTTGCGGTTGGGCTGTCGTGGTGGTTGACCAGTGGCCAGCAGAAGGTCTATCAGGCCTCGTCCGAGGTGCTGCTACGGACCGACTACAACGCCACGCTCTTCCCGTTCGGCGGCACCGGACAGGATGCCTTGCTGCGGTATCCCGACATCGAGATCTTGTTCGTCGGCGAAACCGAGTTCCGGCAGACCGTCCGAGCCTTGCAGCCAGCGGGTGTGACCGTGTCGACCAAGGCCGACCTCGGGGGTGGAGCTCTGGGGTTCACCGCCCAGGGCAACAACCCCGACGATGTTGCGTTGGCGGCAAACATTTGGGCGGAGACGTATCTCGCTGAGCGTCAGGCCGACGTTCTCGCCGAGAATCAGGCAAGCATCGACTTCGTCAGCGCAAGCCTCGACGAACTGGACCGGCAGCGAAGCGAGATCAGGGCCGACGTCGTTCGGCTGGATCAGCGCCTCGCTCTGACATCGGACAGTGACGAGTTCACTCGGCTTCTCAATCAGAAACTCCTGCTCGAGGAGAACCTTCAATCCGATCTGGCGCCAGTGGAGGCGCAGATCGCCGAACTCAATGCGCAGTCCGCGTCCCTCGAGTTGCTCGGCCGCACGCTGAATGACAGCGGTGCCAGCGCTCGTCTCTCGGTTCCGGCCGACGTTCCTTCGACTCCGGTCAGTCCGACCCCGAGCCGCAACCTCGCTACCGGCGCCATCCTCGGGCTCCTCCTCGGATCGGCATTGGCCTATGGACGCTCAGCGCTCGACTCGGGATTGGTGACCAGCAGTGATCTGGTCGACACCACGGGTTTGCAGCCGCTCGCATCGATACCGAGGTACAAGGTCGACTCGAAGGATCCGATCGAGGTCCTCGTCCGCCCGACCAGCCAGGCCTCGGAGGGCTACCGCTCGCTGGTCACCGGGCTCGAACTCGCCGCACGATCAAATCCCTTCGCATCGCTGCTGTTGGCCAGCCCGAACTCCAAAGATGGCAAGAGTACGACGGCAGTGAATCTGGCGACGCTCGCTTCGGTCCACATCAGAGTGCTGGTGATCGGTGCCGATCTGCGGCGCCCTTCCCTTCACACACTGGTTGGTGCAGCCAACAAACGTGGTCTGGCGAATGTGCTGTCGGGCGAGTGCGACTTCGAAGATGTCGTGCTCTCGGTTGGTCACGAAGGTGGGAACTTCGACCTGCTCGCCAGCGGGCCACCAATGCCCGATCCGACGCCGTTGCTCCGTGGCGACGCATGGCGTGTGTTGATCGACAAGGCAACGGCTCGTTACGACCTGGTCATCGTGGATGGTCCGCCGGTACTGCCCGTCACCGATTCGCTTCTGTTGGCACGACACCTCGATGCGCAGGTGATGCTCGTTCGTAGTGGGACCCGGCGTCGGGACCTCATCGAGGCGGTGAGTCGGGCGGAATCCACCGGTACGCCAATTCTGGGAGCCGTCATGAATCAGGTTCGCATGACCAACGCTCCGGGCTATCGCTACGACTACTCCGAGAACCGGCGATAGTGGACCATGATCACCTGGGAGGACGATGACAAATAGAGGGCAGGGGCGGCGGCTCGTCCACGTCACCACCATCGACATGAGCCTGGAATTGCTCCTCGGGCCACAACTTCGGGCCTTTGTCGACGAAGGGTTCGAGGTGATCGCCATCAGCGCGCCCGGTCCCTATGTGGCCGGTCTCGAGGCCGACGGTATTCGCCACATCCCGCTGCCCGGTGCCAGCAGGAATTGGTCCTTGCGATCGGATCTGGTGGCGCTTCGGGGTCTCTACCTACTGTTCCGCGAGCTTCGACCCGACATCGTCCATACCCACAACCCCAAGCCAGGGATCTACGGCAGACTTGCCGCCAAGGCGGCTCGGGTCCCTCGTATCGTGAACACCGTGCACGGCATCTACGCCATGCCGACTGATCCGAGGCTCAAGCGCTGGATCGTCTACGGCCTCGAACGAGCCGTCTCGGTGTGTTCCGACGTCGAACTCTTCCAGAACGGCGAAGACCTTGCGCTGATGCGAGACAAGCTGCGAATGCCGGCGGCAAAGATGGTTCGCTTCGGCAATGGTGTCGATCTGACCCGTTTCGACCCCGATGCGATCGATGCCGAGACCAAGGCCTGGGCTCGGGCCGAACTGGGGGCGACAGGGCCCGATGACGTGGTGGTCGGCTTCGTCGGTCGTCTGGTCAAGGAGAAGGGGATTCCGGAACTCATGGAGGCCGCAGCCACCACGATGGCGGCATGTCCCGACGCCCGCTTCGCGGTGATCGGCATGTTCGACCCGATCCGCAACGACGGGTTCACCCAGGAGATGATCGACAACGCCGAGGCGCTCGGCGTGAAGTTCCTGGGCAACCGCAATGATGTCGAGAAGCTCTACGCCGGCATGGACGTCTTCGCGTTGCCAAGTCACCGCGAGGGCTTCCCTCGATCGGTGATGGAAGCGTCGGCCATGGGCGTGCCGATCGTTTCGACCGACGTGCGCGGCTGCCGCGAAGCGGTGGAGCGAGACGTGAGCGGAGTGCTCGTGCCCCGTTCCGATCCTGAAGCACTGGCAGCAGCGCTGATCGATCTGGTGAAAGACGCCGATGAGCGGCACCGGCTCGGCAAGGGCGCCAGGGCGATGGCGCTCGAGAAGTTCGACGTGGTGCTCCAGATCGACTCATCAATCGAGGCGTACGACCGACCTCGCTGAGACACGGGCCGGCGGCTCACCGTCGCCTGTCGAGGTTCCCTTCGCCACCTTCAGCGATTGAGGTGCCCCGGTTGAACTTGCTCGGGGTTGCAGGGCGAACAGCAGCATGAATACCGGGAAGAGCTGAGCCCGTTGCCGAGCCAGGATGCCGAAATTGCCGATGCTCGCATACGCGAATGCGAACCCGACCGTGTAGATCAGGGCAAATCGGACGTAGGCATTGTCGATGAAGGCACGAGGCACTGCCGCTATTCGTTTTTGTGACCAGACGGCAAGTGCCAACAGTCCGAACCCCTCCAGCGACGTGAGGAGCTGGACTCCGCTGCCCGCCTCCCACGGGAACGGACGGAACACCACCGTGACGACAGCCCGCGCCAGCGACACCGGGCCAGAAACCGGCTGAGCGGCGAATTCGCTGCCGCCCTGGGTGGTTTGGTCCGTCGTTCCCTCGAGGATGGCGCCGAAGTCGCTGTTGTCGGCCTCCGTGAATCGGCTGAAGGTGCTGAGGACGGCTCCGAGCGCGAACACGAGCGCCACCGATGCGAGCGCCAGAGCGAGAACTGGCCGGAGTCGATTGCCCTTGAAGCCCGTCGGCCAGAGCAGCGCAGCAACGAGCGCAGCAATCATAAGGGCTGCAATGTGCGGCCTCACCCACCCGGCGGCACCGATGCCGATGATGAGTGGCAGCAGACTCTTGAAGCCGAAGCTGCCTCGGCAGACGCGGGCCACCCCGAGCGCGCCAACACCCAACCAACACAGCATCCAGGCTTCCTTGCCGAGCGACGACGGCCAGTACACGAGCGTTGGAAGGAAGACCACTAGCGCAGCGAAGCGGTGGCGGTCGAGGCCTGGGACGGCTTCGATGCCCGCCTTCACGAACGCAAGCATGCCCAGGTAGCCCATGGATGCAGCAACAACGTACGCAGTCAGGACTCGAGCACCGGTCACGTAGTAGAGCAGACCCAGCGAGTAGGCAAGATTGGTCGTACCACTCTCACGAAACGAGACCCTTGGGTCGCTGCGGGGCACGAAGCCCTCTGCCCGCATCCACTCGGAGACCTGCGAGGCCGAATCGTGATAAAAGGCGGCGTCATAGAGCCCGCCGTAGACCTTGATGCTCACTTGGTATCTGGCGAGCATGCCGATCATCTTCGCCGCGAATCCAGCGGCGAGGATGACGGTGAGACTTGTGTCCTCTCCCGCAACCCAACGGACCGCCACAATGGCTACCCCAGCCATCAGCACTGCTGCAGCCAGCGGGTGGAGCGATGTCGAGTCCGACGACGAGAAGGACAGGTTCGTTGCCAAGAGTGCTGCGGCCGTACCGAGTGCAATCACTCCTCCAGCCAAGGCTGCGTTGGGCAGATTGGCTGTACGCCCGGTGATCATGAGGTCGTACGTTAGTCTCAGATGCTGTCGGCGCCGACGGCGAGGTTGGTCTTTTGTGGTCGTTCGTGAAGTACCGAGTACGAGTCGCGACATCGTGATCGTGCGGCTTGTCGAACCGTCGATGTCGTTCTCAGGAACGCCTGCCCGTTGACCGGGGAAGAGGCCGGTTCATCGGCGCCGTTGCGAGTGCTGTGGTTGATCAAGGGCTTGGGCGCTGGTGGAGCGGAGCAGCTCCTCGTCACACAGGCGCGCTGCAGCTCGTCCGACATCGAACCGACCATTGCGATCACTCGCCCAGACCGTGCACATCTGGTCGAGGCGGCACAGTCAGCTGGTGCCACCGTGGTCGACCTCACGCGCGCATCGCAGTCGCCCGGCGCATGGGTCTGGAGTCTTCGCCGCCTGATCGTGGATGAAGACTTCGATCTGATGCATGTGCATTCGCCTGCGTTGGCTCCGATCGCGCGAGTGCTCGGACGGTGGTTCGGGATCCCGGTCGTGTACACCGAACACAATCGCTGGGCGCAATACCGCCTGCCCACACGGCTCGCCAACGCCATCACCTACCGTCTCGATTCTTATCAGTTCGCAGTCAGCGCCGGCGTCAGAGCGAGCGTGGCACGGCCCTTTCGGCGCAGGGTCGAAGTGCTGCATCATGGGATCGATCTCGATCGACGACCAGATCCCGGAACTCGCGAGCGAATCCGATCGGCGCTGGGGCTCGATGCCGATCAGGTGTGCGTCCTCGTCGTCGCCAATCTCCGGCGGGAGAAGGCGCCCCTCGACTTTGTCGATGCAGTGGCGCGATTGTCGACCGGTGTTCCCGTAGTGTGCATCTGGGCCGGGCAGGGTCCTCTCGAACACGATTTCGAGGAGGCAATCAGTGCCCGGGGTCTGCAGGATCGGCTTCGATTCCTTGGCTACAGAGAGGATGTCCGCGATCTGATGGCTGCTGCCGACATCTTCTGCCTCTCGTCGCACCACGAAGGACTGCCGGTGGCCGTCATGGAAGCCATGGCGGCCGGACTGCCGATCGTGGCGACGGCGGTGGGCGGTCTTCCCGAGGTGGTCGAGGGCGCAGAGCCGTGTGGTTTGCTCGTCGAGCCGGGCAGGCCGGAGCTCCTTGCGAGCGCCCTCGAAACGATCGTCGAGGACCCCGCACGTCGCCTCCGTTTGGCTCGGGCGTCGCTGGTGTCGGCGAAGCGGTTCGATGCCACGCGGGCAGTCGAGCGCATCGAGACGGTCTATCGGGAGGTCTGCTGACGTGTGTGGACTTGCCGGGATCTGGGATCTGCAGGGGACGCTGCGTGCAGGCGAGGCCGACGCGCTTGTCAGGACGATGACGGATTCGCTCCATCATCGAGGCCCCGACGGGGAAGGCTTCTGGTCCGATGCCGACAGGGGAGTGGTGCTCGGGCACCGCCGTCTCTCGATCGTTGATCTCTCCGAGGCCGGACATCAGCCGATGTGCTCGCGAGACGGCCGGTGGGTGATCTCGTACAACGGTGAGATCTACGACCACAAGGTCGTTCGGAAGGACCTCGAGGCCGCGGGAACGGCCTTCCGAGGGCACTCGGATACCGAAGTGTTGGTCGAGGCGATCGCAGCATGGGGAATAGGGCCCGTGCTGCGACGAGTCGATGGCATGTTCGCCATCGCGTTGTGGGATCGCCATGAGCAGGAGTTGCATCTCATTCGAGACCGCTTCGGCGAGAAGCCGATGTCCTACGGCACCATCGACGGCAGTTTCGTCTTTGCATCCGACACGCGTTCGTTCCGCGCCGCCTTTCCTGGTCGGCTCGAACTCGATCCGCAGGCCATCAACGCGTTCCTTCGGTTCCGCGCCATCCCCGCGCCGCTCTCGATCCACAAAGGGATCAGCAAGCTCAAACCAGCGACCTGGCTGACCGTTGGCGCCGACGGCTCCACGAGCGAGCAGACATGGTTCGATTCCTGGGTCGAGGCAGCGAGCCGACTTGCCGACTCGGTCGATTGCTCGGAGGAAGAACTCGTCGACCTTGTGGAGTCGACCCTCATGGCGAGCGTCGCCAACAGGCTCGAGGCAGATGTGCCCGTTGGCGTCTTCCTCTCGGGGGGAATCGACTCGAGCCTGATCACCGCCCTGGCAAAGTCGGCGTCGAGCCAACCTGTCCGCACGTTCACGATCGGTTTCACCGAGCCAGGCTTCGATGAGTCGCGCTTCGCGAAACCGATAGCGGAACACCTTGGAACGGACCACACCGAACTGGTGCTGAGCCCGCAGGAAGCCATGGCGTCGATTGGGCGTGCCATCGCGGCCTACGACGAGCCATTCTCTGACTCATCACAGATCCCGACGCTCTTGGTGAGCGAACTCGCACGGAAGCACGTGACCGTCGCACTCGGTGGTGACGGCGGCGATGAGTTCTTCGGTGGCTACAACCGTCATCGTTGGATTCCGTCGGCATGGTCCCAAATGGACCGGTTGCCGACATGGGCAAGGCGATTGGCAGGTCGCACAGTGGCCGGGGTGCCGTCAGGCTTGGCAGAGCGCGCGACGAATCTGCTGCCCGTCGATCGGCGTCCCAGGCAGATCGCCCTCAAACTCGAGAAAATGGCCGGGACGCTCACCGCCGAGAGTCCCGAAACACTTTGGCTTCAGCTTGTCTCGCATTGGCAGTTCCCCGAAGTGCTCACCAGCGTCGTTGAGCTGAATCCCTTGGCTAACCTGGACTTCTCCGGGCTTCCGCTTGCAGATGCCGTCGCTATTGCGGACATTTCTCACTATCTACCGACGGATATTCTGACCAAGGTTGACCGTGCGTCGATGGCGTCGAGCCTCGAAGTGAGGGCTCCGTTCCTGGGGCGAGACGTCACCGATCTGGCGTGGCGGATTCCGATGGAACAACGTATGGCGGATGGAGTCCCCAAGGCGTTGTTGCGCGATGTCCTCGGCCGGCATGTGCCGCGGGTGCTCTGGGACCGGCCCAAGAGTGGGTTCGGCATTCCGCTCGGCCAATGGCTGACAGGGCCGCTTCGGCCATGGGCACAGGAGCAGATCGCCGAGGTGCCGCTCCTCTTCCCAACCTTCGATGCTGACGAGATTGCTCAGGTCTGGAAAGACACTCTGAAGGACCCTTCCGGCCTGGCGGCGTTCTTGGTGTGGGACTTGATTTCGCTTAGCACCTGGGCGGGGTCGCAATGACAGTGTTCGAATGCGCTCCGCTGCGCTATGCCGTGGTGCTCGAGGAGGGTGCTCCACTGCATTGGCAGATTGAGGTGCTTGACCAACTCGCCATGGTGCCCGGCACAGAGTTGTCTGTCGTCTTCTGCATCGAGCGACCCGTCCGGATCGCTTCAGATCGAACCAGACCGAGCGCCAAGGCCGTTTGGTTGCGCTTGTATGAGCGTTGGACGACAAAGCGGTCGGCCGGGATGCGCCCGATGCCGACGGTACTCAAACACAGCACCATTGCACACACCATTGCCCACAACGGCCCTGCGTCTTCGGTGCTGACACTGGGACCCAACGAGCGACAACTCATTGAAGCGGCTCAACCTCATTTCTGCCTGAACCTCACCGTCGCTATGCCGGAGCAGGACTGGCTCTCCATGTTTTCCGAGGGTGTGTGGAGCTACCGGCATGGCAAGGTCAAGTGCCGAAAGCCAGCGTTCGACTGCCTCCTCGAACTGGTTGACGGCGACCAGACGACCGACGTCAGTCTCGACCGCACGGGCATCGCCGACGTGATCACGACATTGGCGACCGCGTCGTTTCCGACGATTCCACACAGCCACCGGCAGAACCGAGATCAAGCTCAGATCGGTTCGTCGGTGCTTGCGGCGCAGGCGTGCCGACGCCTGTTGGCTGGTGAGCTCGATCCAGAAAGCCCGCAAGACACGCGGACGCAGATCGTGTCCGACAAGCGCCTCAGCCGACCATCGAGCTTGTTGCGGATCGGGGCAACATGGATCGGTCGCCAAGTCGATGGCGTGCTTCGCGTCGATGAATGGAACGTGGGCGTGGTATCTCGCCCGATCGAGTCGTTTCTCGAAGACACAAGCGTGTCCGGAACTTCGTGGCTCCCCAAGCACACGGCGCGATCCACCTATCGTGCTGACCCCTTCGCGGTGTCAACGGCGCAAGGGCTGTCGATCGTGGTCGAGGAACTAGATCACCGCACACGGGTGGGGACTCTCCGCTCGTTTCGGCACCACGATGGCGAGTTGTTCGACGAAACGCGTCCGGCAGTGTTTCGCACGCACGTCTCCTATCCATTTCTCGTTAGGGTCGGCGCGGAATGGTGGTGCTTGCCCGAGACCTCGGCCGCAGGGGAAGTGCGGCACCACAGTTTCGACCCGGAGACTCTCTTGATGGAGGACCGTGGGCCCATCCTGGAAGGAGTTCCGCTGGTGGATCCATCGCTCTTCGAATGGGAGGGACGGTGGTGGCTGCTCGGCACTGATCGGCGAATGGGGGCGAACACCCATCTCCGGGCATGGTGGTCCACCGATCCCCACGGGCCATGGACGCTTCATGCACGGGATCCGCTGCTCGTGGACATCGCCAGAGCGAGGTGTGGCGGCACTCCATTCGCCGCGGGTGGGGTTCTCCATCGGCCGGCGCAGAACTGCTCGGTCCGCTACGGGGGCTCGCTCACCATCTGCAGGATCGACCGCCTCGACCCCGTGCACTTCGAGGAGACGGTTGTCGCTCACGTGAGGCCGGACACCGCTGGCCGATACCGAGACGGCCTGCACACACTTTCATCCGCTGGCGCAGTCACACTCATCGACGGCAATCGGCGCCGCCTCTCGACGGTGGGCATTCGTCACGAAGTCAAAGCTCGCATCGAGCGATGGCGGGGGCGGCCATGACCCACGTTCGACAGTCGATGAGCCGGCCATGGAGCGATCTCGTCCCGTACTTGCCGGAGCGCAGCGTTCTGCAAATCGCCATGATTGCCGTCCTCTCCTTCACTGCGAGTTTGGCGGAGTCGACGGTGCTGGTCTTGGTGACACTCACCGCAGAGTCCATCGTGAGGGGTGCACAGATAATCGAGCTCTTCGGACTCGGCTTCACTCGGCAGGAGGCCATCTACCTCGCTCTTGCACTCGTTCTTGCTCGGATGGGGTTGGGGCTCGGCGCGGCTGCGCTGTCCGCTGGTTTCTCGTCGAGGATCATGAGAACTGCCCAGAACGCCTTGATCTCGTCCTACCTGGGGAGCTCACACAGTTTCCGATCTCAACGGCCACCCGGCGATCTAGCTGCAGTCTTCAACGGCCACGGCCGCTTCACCGGTGACCTGGCCGGATCGCTCACCATGGCGGCAGCGAGCGTCTGCGGTTTGGTTGCGTTCGGAGGAATGTCGCTGGCAGTCAACCCTTTGGCCACCATTGTCATTGCAGCGATAGGTGGACTGCTCGTCCTTGCGATGAGGCCGCTGCGTCGGGCGAGCCAGAGTGCGGCGCAGCGTTACTCCGCACAAACGCGAACTGCGGCCCAGCACGTGACCGAGGTGGAGAGCCTGCATCGGGAGATCGAAGTGTTCGATGTTGCGACGCCCGTCGCCGAGCGGGCGCAGTCGATCGTCGATCTCGGGTCAGAGCAGTACAGAGAGGTCCGACTACTCGGTGGCCTCGTGCCTCAGGTGTTCCAAGGAGCGATGCTCGCAGCGGCTGTGATCAGCCTGCTCCTGGTGGTCGGCGACAGCGAAGCGGACCTCGGCGCTGCCGGGGCCGTTGTTCTTCTGCTCGTACGCTCTATGTCGTCGGCGCAACAACTGGTCACGGCCAACCAGCGAGTGGTCGAGAATGCCTCGTACACCCAAGCGCTGACCGATCTCATTTCAGCACTCGATGACGAGAAGCGAGCGTTCGGACACGATGAACCAGTTGATCTCTTCCCCATGACCCTCGCTGATGTCGGTTTCAGCTACGACGAAGTCACGCCCGTCCTCGCTGGTGTCACCTTGCGTTTGGAACGTGGGGAACTGATCGGCCTCGTCGGTCCGTCGGGAGCTGGGAAGTCGACATTGGTCGAACTCTTGCTTCGTCTTCGCGAACCGACCGCCGGGTCGATCAGGTGCGGCGATACCCCGATCGATCACATCGACCGGCACGAGTTTGGTTCCCGAGTGGCCTTCGTTCCCCAGCAGGCGGTTCTGATCGCGGGCACAGTCGCCGAGAACATCGACCTGTTCCGAGGACTGCCAACGTCTCAGTTGCGCCGCGCACTCGAGATGGCGAGTCTCGACAGCGAGGTTGGTGCACTGCCGCTTGGTATCGACACCATGCTTGGACCAGACGACCGGGCCCTGTCCGGAGGACAGCGGCAGCGATTGTGCATCGCTCGGGCACTGGCAGGAGACCCCGACATCATCGTGCTCGACGAACCCACGAGTGCGCTCGATGTCGATTCCGAGAACGCCGTGACGCGCACCCTGCATGCACTTCCGAAGGACCGGACGGTCGTCATCGTCGCCCATCGGTATTCGACCCTGAAGCTCTGCAGCCGAATTCTCGTTCTGAAAGACGGCCGAATCGACGACGATGGAGACCCTGACGACGTGATGCTCGGATCCGACTTCTTTCGGTCGATGGTGGGGGAGACGAGGGCGAGCGATGTCCTGGAGTGAGCGACGAGCAACCCTCGAGTCGATGGCACCGCGAGACGCCGTTCGTTTGATCTTCCGGAAGGCGATTTACCGGCGGGTCTCCATTGGGCGATTCGGAACGCTTGCTGGTTCGAGCGAGATGCCGGAGCCGGAGCTCGCGTTTCCGATCGAGTTCTGGACTGAGGAAGCCTTCGGGCGAGTGCTCGGTACGAATCCCTATCTGACGGCAGACGACATCGAGCGCTTCCGACATCAGGAGAGCGTGTGCATCGTCGTGCTCGACGGTGACCGCATAGCGGCGAGTTCGTGGATGACCCGCGGAGAGGTGTTCGTCAGCGAGCTTCAACAGGTCTTGTCACTCGATCAGTCAGAGCACTTTTCCTGTCGCAGCTATGTCGACCCCGACTATCGGGGGCACGCTCTGCTGAGTCACATGATTCATGCGTACAGCATTCGTCGGAGGCCCGACGACGAGGTCTGGGGCGTGCAGTATCTGTGGAACACTGCCGCCGTGCGGTCGACCGAACGACTCGGCTGGCGTCACTCGGGCACGTTCTGGACGTTGCACCTGTTTGGAGTGAAGCTGAGCCACAGTCGCCGATTCGCACCTCGAGATCGGATCACCAACTGATGGGATCGACTCCGAACGCTGCCGCTTGCCTTCTGCTCGCGGAGGACACCTGGGGAGGAACTCTGCACGCCATCCGGTCGGTCGCTCGCAGCGGCATCACTGTCTATGTAGCGACGGCGGGTCGCGGGGCGAGCGTCTATCGGCGTAGTCGCGGTTGTGTCGGAGCACAAGACTTCGACGCTGGGGAGGGCCGCTCGTTCATCCAGGACGTTCGCGACTGGGTACTCGCCGAGACCACCGATGAGGCAGTCATCGTGGTCATCCCGCTCAGCGATCGTCTCCTTGCCGTGCTCGACGAGCATCGGTCGGTGTTGAACGCGCGGTTTCGGATCGTTGCACCCCATCCGGACGTGACGCCGATTCTTCTCGACAAATCGAGGTCGTTCGCCGTTGCGGCAGCTGCTGGCATCAATATGCCGAAGTGGATGCCGATCCGCAGTCCCGATGACGAGGATCTCGCCGGGCAACTTCGGCTTCCCGTCATCGTCCGACCGACGAGCTGGGACACCATAGGCAATCGATACTTCAAACTCGAGATCGCTCGATCGTACGACGATCTCCGGCGGGTCTTGCAAGGGGCACTTGAGCGAGGCGCCGAAGTAGTTGCCCAGGAGTATCTGGAAGTCGAGGCCGACGCCGTCGAGTTTGCAATTGTCTGGCGGAGTGCCGATGCAACCAAGACGGCGATTTGCACCGGACGAAAGCGTCAGCAGTCGGCACCAGAAGGTGGGGTCATGGTCTGGGGAGAGACCGCCGTTCTGCCCGACGTTGCCGAGGCGGCTCGGAGGTTCCTCGACGTTTCGAGCTTCACCGGTCTCGGAGGGCTCGAACTGATCCGTCACGGGGGGCAATTGCACTTCGTCGAGTTCAATCCGCGTCTCGAGGCCATCCACTTCCTTGCCACTGCGGCGGGCGTCGACACCGTGGCATATGCCGCCATGGACGCCCTATGCCCAGGGACGGCGTACACGGCCCCCTCACAAACCCACGCCGCCGCTTGGATCGGCTCTGCTGCCCTTCAGCGACTCAGCGTGGACCACCGCTTCCTGTGTCGGTTGCCTCGAGAAAGAATCGAGTTCGCGAGATTCGACAACCGTGCTCGAGCAATCTGGTGTTGGTCGGACCCATTACCAGGCCTGATGATCGGTGCGCGGCTCGTGCGTAGCGCGAGCCGGCGGCGCCTGGGGCCGAGGTGATGAAGGTACTGCACGTCATTGATTCGCTCGGGGTGGGCGGCGGAGCGGAGCATTCATTGGCAGCGATCCTGCCCCTCCTGCGCGAGCGGCAGATCGAGAACACCATCGCGACCATTCGTCATCGGGACTTTGGGCTACAGGTGAGTCTTGCTGCAGACGGGTTTCCGATCGAGGTGCTCTCCCCCGAGACCGCGATCGGCCGAGTCCGTTCGCTCCGTCGATTGGTCAGGAAACAACGAGTCGACATCGTTCACGCAACCCTGTTCAACTCGTGCCTCATCGCACGCGTCGCATGTATCGGGCTGCCAGTGATCGTCATCAACAGTTTGGTGAGCACGAGCTACGACGAGGCACGTTCCCATGGGGAAGGCGCAGCTTCCTGGAAACTCAGAGTCGTCCGGATCGCCGATGCCCTGACCGCTCGGCTTCTCGTCGATCGCGTGCACGCAGTCACCAACGCCGTGCGGCGCGAGGCGATCGAAGTTCTGCGCATCCGAGCAGAGGCGATCACCGTGGTTCCTCGGGGGCGGTCGAGGTCGGCGTTGGGATTTTCGTCACTCGAACGGCGCACGGGGGTGCGCGAGCAGTTGGGCCTTGGCCCAGACACGCCGGTGTTTCTGAATGTTGGGCGCCAAGATCACCCGAAGGCTCAGGCCGACCTCATTCGTGCCTTCGAAGGAGTGTTGCGCGAGATAAGCGACGCTGTGCTCCTCATTGCAGGTCGAGAGGGCAACGCGACCACAGAGATTCAGAGGGCCCTTGACGCATCCGTTGATCCCGCTCGGATCCGTCTACTCGGTCATCGAGAGGACGCTGCCGATCTCATTGTGGCCGCGGACATCTTCGTGTTTCCTTCGTTGTATGAGGGAATGGCTGGTTCGGTGCTCGAAGCCATGGCTTTGGATACGCCCGTCATAGCGTCCGATGCAGAGTCGGTCGCCGAAGTCGTTGGCGAAGGTCGATTCGGGGAAATCGTGCGACGAGGAGACATCGACGGACTCAGTCGAGCCATGATCGATCTCATGGCAGACGCCGATCGCCGGATGCGTCTTGCTTCCGACGCTCGGGAGTACTTCGAGGAGCATTATCTGATCGAACGGATTGCCGATGAGATGGTTGAGATGTACGAGAACTGCGCTTCAACGCTCGGTCGCAGGGTCCAAGAGACTGGAGGGAGACGTCGTTGAAGGTGATGCTGGACATTGGTGCTCATGTCGGTGAGACGCTCGAAGTGGTGCTCGATCCGCGCTGGGGTTTCGAAAGAATCTTCTGCTTCGAGCCAGCGCCCCAGTGCTGGCCAGCGCTCGAAGCGTTGGCGGATCAGCGAGTCGAGGTGCTGCGGTTCGGGTTGTGGGACCGCAATGCGGCGCTCGACCTCATTGACCCGGGGACAATCGGCGCGAGCGTCTTCGCCGCCAAGGGTCGGACTGATGAGGTGTGCCAGGTGGCAGTTCGCGACGCCGCAGATTGGTTTCGGGAATGCATATCGTCGGACGACGAAGTCATTGTGAAGATGAACTGCGAGGGGGCTGAATGCGAGATTCTCGACCGACTTATCGACTCACGGGAGATCGACAAGATCAGCACCCTCGTCGTGCATTTCGACGTGAGTAAGGTGCCGGGACTGGAGCACCGTGAAGCGCAGGTGCGACGGCGACTCGATGCTGTGGGCACTGATTACCACGCAGCGACTGACATCTTCTATGGCCGCGACGTGCATGAGAAGACGAGGAACTGGCTGACCTGGTACCACGCAGGCAAGCTCGGTCGGCTGCGACACGTCGTGCTCCGGCGGGCGGAGTTTGCCGTACGGTTGTTCGTGTACCGCCAGCGCTCCGGGAGACGTGACCACCAGGCTCGAGGGACGCGATGAGACATGGGCTGAGCTTCGCCAATCTGTCGGGTGCCATGTTGATTCCTAGTCGCGTCGTCGAGCGGAGAGTCGCCCGCCTCCAGCGGATGGGAACATCGAGTACACCGTTCATCAAATCGTTGGCGTCACTGAGTCGCTTTCGACTGGCGAAGCAGTGGGGGCTGTTCATCCATCCGACTGCGATCGTGGGCCGGGTCTCGTTCCCGCACCCGACTGGCATCGTCATCGGCGCCGGGGTTCTCCTCGAGGACGATGTCACCTGCTACCAGCAAGTCACGCTGGGTGCAATCAGAATCGGTGGTGCCGACTACCCAACGGTAAGGCGAGGCGCTGTGCTCTTCGCCGGTGCGACGGTGCTCGGCGGTGTCGAGATTGGCGAACGAGCGGTCGTCGGGGCCAACAGTCTTGTCCTCGCCGACGTCCCGCCGGGCGTTGTTGTCGCAGGAACCCCTGCCCGTATCGTTCGATCAGTAGGGCAGGGCGTCTCAAATGGTGGAGGGACTACGGATCGGAAGTGACCGACGAGTTGCCTGGCCGCACGCCATCGGTGACCATGGCTCCTGCGCTCCCTTCCAATCCTGACTGAGTCGCCGTGAATCCGCGTTATCCGTCGGCAGGACAAGCCGCGCACGAAGACTGGTACTCGGAGGTCAGATACTCGAGCGCCCAGTATGGGAGGAGGCGGGTGTAGTCGGCCGGCGCCTTGTAGCGCGAAGCTAGACGTACCATCAAATGGCGAGGTATAAGTCCGCGAATTTCGAATCGCTGTAGCCGCCTTCCTACCCGGAAGTCCAGAGCATCCAGCTTGTGGAAGAGCCGATGGAGGCCTATTGATCCTCTTCGATCTTGCCAGCCAGCGGCCAACGCCCAGTCCACGAAGTGGCGAGCGGCGGTG
>JBBQUN010000038.1:0-23995 GCA_038212405.1 Acidimicrobiales bacterium
GTTGCTCGGGCGCTGGTGAGCCGACCGGAGCTGATCTTCGCCGACGAACCAACCGGCAACCTCGACTCTCGAAGCGGTTCCGAGATTCTGGAGTTCATGGCAACCGCGGTCCGCGATATGGGCCAGACCATTGTCATGGTCACCCATGACCCGCGGGCCGCAAGCTACGGAAATCGGGTGGTCTTCCTCCAAGACGGCCTAGTTGTTGGCGAAGACCACCAGCCAACAGCGCATTCGGTGCTGGCCAAAATGGATGAGTTGGGGGCCTGACGATGAAGACGTCGACACTCACCAAGCTCGGGTTGAAGCAGATCAAGGCGAACCGGAAGCGGCTTGGCCTCACCTTGTTCTCTGTGGTTCTCTCCGTGGCATTCATGACCGCGGCGTTCGTTCTTGGCGGCGGCTACTCGGCTGTCATCTATGGGTGGGGTGAGGGTCAGTCGGTTGGCGTCGACCTGATCGTGGAACCCGAGCTCGCGTTCCAGGCCTTGAATTTCGAGGTCAACCCGGCCAGGATCGACGACGAAACGCTCGCCCTCGTCCGAGACACACCCGGCGTTGCCGATGCCCGCCCGACGCTGTGGACCGACAACCGCATCCGGCCCGAGCTCCCCAGCGGTGACCTCGTCCCCAACCGCTTTGCGACAACCACACAAGGTTGGGATGACGGCGGGCCCCTCGAAGTCGTCGAAGGGTCAGCTCCAGCCAGAGGGCAGTTCACCCTGGACCACGAAACAGCCGCCGACAACCGGTACTCGATCGGAACGGCGTACGACATCACGACGCCAACCGGTACCCGAAGCATGGTCTTGTCTGGCCTCACTGACTTCGGAGACGATGCAGGAACCACTGCTGGACAGGTCCTCATGACCTTCGATCTCGTTGAACTCCAAGACGCAATGGGCGAGCGAGGTTACGTACGGCTCGATGTCAACACCGCTTCAGGGGTCAGCGCCGACGAGCTGCGGGCGAGCCTGGAAACTCGCGTCCCCGACGGCATCGACATCCTGACCCAAGCCGAGTTCCAGGAACGGCTCCGAGCGCAAGTGTCTCCGTTCGCCAATGGCTTCCGCTATGGGCTCCTGGGGTTCGCCGTGCTCTCGGTGTTCGTCTCAGCCTTCATCATCCACAACACGTTCACCATGTTGATGAGCCAGCGGACAAGAGAGATCGGCCTCCTCCGGGCGGTCGGAGCCAGCCCGGCACAGATCCGCAGCAGCGTCCGCAACGAAGCGGTCGTCCTCGGGATCATCGCTTCGGTTGTCGGCATCGGCGTTGGCCTTTTCCTCAGCCACGCCCTGTCAGCGCTACTCAGAGCCTCGAGCGGCCTGCCCGATCCGGACCTTTCACTCACACCACTCGTCATCGCCGGCGGCCTGGCGGTTGGGACTGGCATGACCGTGTTCGCCTCAGCAGTGCCAGCCAGACAAGCCAGCGGCATCCCTGTCATGGCCGCACTCGTTGCCGGGTTCGCCACGAGTCGGCCAACGACCAACAAGAGGTTCATCGCTGGCGCGCTCGTCTCACTGGTTGGGGTTGTAGTTGTTGGCCTCGGCGCAGCCGGTGCCGGGTCCACCCAGGTCACCCTGCTCCTGCTCGTTGTCGGCGCCGTCATCGTTTCTCTCGGCATCGCGCTACTCAACCCGCTGTGGCTCGAACCGCTGTCGAACCTTCTCGGCAAGCCCCTCGCCCGATTCGCCGGTGTGCCAGGCAAGCTGGCCAGCCAGAACATCAGCCGCAACACGAGGCGCAGTGCAACGACAGCCGGTTCTCTCATGGTTGGACTCGCCCTGGTCTCGCTGGTCCTTGTCGTTGGGCAATCGGTCAAGGACCGAGTGGCCAGCGGCGCAGCAACTGCCTACATCGGCGACTACATCGTTGCCAACCAGTACGGCTACACGTACCCAATTGCGGCGAGTGAAGCGCTTCGCCAACTCGACCAGGTGGCGGCAACAACATCCCTCTCCTTCGACCCTGCATCGATCAATGAGAAACGGCAATACGTCACCGTGGCTGATACCGACGAACTCGGAGGTCTCATCGATTTCGCCGGCTCATTCGAGATGCCTTCAATCGGGATCCCGGTGTGGGTAACCGACACCGAAGCCTCGGCCCAGGGTCTCTCCGTCGGCGACCAAGTCACGATTGGCTTCTTCAACGGAGCGCAAGCCTCATTGCGGGTCGCCGGCACCTTCGGCAACAACAGTGCTGGCCAGGGCAGCTACCTCATCGATAGGTCAACATGGGTCGAATACACCGGCCAAACAAGTGTCGATGTCATCGTGATCCAGTCCGAACCAGGCGTCACAGCTTCCGGCTTCCGATCAGCCATGGACCGCTTTGAAGAAGCCAACGCTCAGATCAGAGTCGAAAGCATCGAGGCCTACGTTCAAACCGCCGACGACAGCATCAACCAGTCGCTCGGGGTCGTGAACATTCTCATGGGCCTCACGGTTCTGATCTCGTTCCTCGGCATAGCCAACACCATCGCACTGGCGACGTTTGAACGTTCAAAGGAAATCGGTTTGCTGAAAGCCGTTGGAATGAAGCCGCGGCAAGTACGCCGAATGATCCGCTACGAGGCGGCGCTCATCTCGTTGTTCGGCGCATTCATCGGCGCAGCGATCGGGGTGGCATTTGGGACCGCAGCGGTAGCCGCTCTCCCATCCTCGTTCGCTGACAAGATCTCCGTACCAGCCGACCAGATCGCCGTTCTGGTGGCGCTCTCCGCTGTCGCGGGGGTGCTCGCGGCGGCCCTTCCCGCTTGGCGAGCGGCACGCACACCTGCGCTCGACCTCATCCGATAACCCACTTTCGACAGCCATCCAAAGGAGACGTCCATCGTCGTGCGACGGGTCACTGTCGTTGCCTACAGTTGTCACCGAGTCGAGGGGGTGCGACGTGGCAGAGAACAAGACGCAGGTGACCGAGGTCGACCCGGTCGAGTTCATTGCTGCGGTCGAGCATCCGACCCGCCGTGCCGACGCCGAGGTTCTGTTGGAGTTGATGGGCCGGGTCACGGGCTGCGGAGCAAAGATGTGGGGTCCGTCGATCATCGGGTTCGGCCGCTACCACTATCGGTACGAGTCGGGCCGCGAGGGCGAGTACATGCTGACGGGCTTCTCGCCCCGGAAGGCCAACACGGTGGTGTACGTACTGCCGGGCTATGACGACATCAGCGATGATCTCGCTGTGTTGGGCAAACACAAGATCGGCAAGTCCTGCCTCTACATCAACAAGCTGGCCGACGTGGACCTGGCCGTGCTCGAGAAGATCGTCACCGAAGCAGTGGGGCGAATGCGACGGGACTACGAGACCTTCGACGCCTGAGGGTGACGGCATCAAGTCAGCCCCAACACAGCTCGCTTCGGCTGTCGTTTGCGGTAGGGCAGAGCCTGCAGCCAACCAAGGACATTGGACCCTGCCCTCGATGATCGGGTCGGTCTCAAACTGCATATGCGGGCGACGATCCTGCAACCGCTCGAACGGGGGGTTCCCCATGACCATCTCCACCTCACTCGCACCCGGCAGCCGGCAGCCGAACCCAACCGTGGAAGCACATCCCGTCGCCGCGTTTTTCGGGTTCACCTACCTCTACTCGTGGCTGTTCTGGGCGCCAGCGGCGTTGGGCTACAACGGCACCCTTGGCGAGGTCGCCGTGTTCGTCGGCGTCTGGGGGCCTGCGGCTGCTGGACTGACCGTCACCTGGCTCCTCGGCCGATCGATCAGGGACTGGTTTCGAGGCATGCTGAGGTGGCGGGTCGCCAAACGCTGGTATGCGTTTGCATTGCTGGTCCCGGCGGCCGTTGTCGCCGTGGTCAGCGTGGCATTCGTTGCGTTTGGCGAAGATCTCGATGGTGCTCTTCTCGGTGAACGGTTGGCGATGTACATCCCGATGCTGGTCTTCGTGACCCTGCTCGGCGGTGGCAACGAGGAATGGGGCTGGCGCGGGTTCGCCCTACCTGAACTCCTTGCCGGTCACCGTCCTGTCCCGGCCACGTTGATCCTCGGGTCTCTGTGGGCGGTGTGGCATCTGCCGCTGCTTGCGGCAATGGATGATCTGGGTCACGGACTCGGCGGCGCCGAACTGAGCCTGGTGCTGGCAGCAACGGCGCTCAACATCATCGGTCTCGCCTTCTTCTACACCTTCCTGTACCGCCACACCCGCTCCACGTTGCTCGCCGTGCTCCTCCACGGCAGCTTCAACGCTGCCAACGGGACGCTCGTGCTCCGAGACGAAATCGAAGGTGATGCGTACGCCACGATGCAGTACTGCATCACCCTCACCACGCTGATCGTGGTGGCCGTTCTGCTGTTGACCACACGCGGCAGACTCGGCCCCGACACCGACCTCGACACGAGCGTCGAACCCCAGCCGCTCATCGATCTGACAGTTTCCGAACATGAACGCCGCCGTACCAACGCCTGAGGCGACCGATCCCGTCGGCCGTGTCGGCCGGGCGGCGCGTGTCGACCTGTACTGGATCCCGCTCGGAGCCGGCACCCCGGTGGTCGAGTTCTCAGGCAAAGTGTTCGAGGCCGGGTCGGCCAGGCGTCATCACCGACCTCGCTGCGATCTCTATCACGCCATGCTCGAGGTCCGGGTCCCTGACGGCAGGTTCATGATCGAGCAGGCGCCCGTCCCGGACGACGACGAGGCGGCTCGTGGTGTCGCTGCTGGTGGCCCGGTCGGGGTGGCGTGGGCAGGTCGGTGGCGAGTGTTCCGGTACGAGGTCCGCTGCTGGAAAGACGGCATCGTGCCCGACATCGCCGCGGCGGTCGACAGCCCGGTCGTGCTGTCAACCGAACTCGCCCAAGCGGAACGGCTGATGGCGACGCTTCCTGGCGTGCCGAGAATGGTGTGGGGCCGTGACCACGCCCGCACCGGTGAGATGTGGAACTCGAACTCGGTCATCGCCTGGGCCCTCGCGACCAGCGGCTTCGACCTCGACACGATCACAGTCCCGACCCACGGCCGAGCACCAGGCTGGCAAGCCGGGCTGACCGTCGCAAGCCGAGCCCAATGCAGCCGAGCCCCCGACGCCACCGCACCGAACCCCAGCGGGCTTCGCCGAGAGCCGTCACGATGAGCAACCAGCGTTGGAGCGAACACGTCGGTGGCTGGAAGGTCCTGAGGGTCTTCGGCATCGGAGCATTGGTGGCCGGGGCAGCGACGGTCGCGCTCTGGCTCCTTGTTGCTGCCGTGTTGATCGCGCCGCTGGTGTTCTGGTTGGCCTGGAATGTCCTCGACTTCGGGCCGGCGATCGGGCTCCCTGAACTCGGCTTCGCCGCCATCGTCATGGCCACGTTGTTCCTCGTTGTCGGCTGGTTCGCCAAGGTCGTGCTGACCGGCATCGTCTTCCTGGTCGACCCGTCGTGGTTCACCGGCCAGGCAGCCGTTTCCTGGCCAGAGCCGACGATCCGGAACTTCGTCGCGATCGGGCTGCTGGCGTTGTTGGCCGCCAGTCCCCACGCACGTGAGCAGCGCGCCGATGATCGCCATCGAAGCAACCGACGCAACCGTCGCCGCCGTCGATCAAGGCTCGAGACCGGCCGGTAGCCCGGGGACCTTGGACCCTGCACCGAACCCGAATCGTGGCCGACGATGGCAACAGGAGCCATGTCGCTCCATCCGCAGCCAACAACCACGCAGCACAGAAAGAACCGCTCCGATGGCCGTGCTGAATTCCTCACCCCGAACCGACGCTGCGACCCCGGCCCGACAGCCCGGCAGGCCCAGCCACTCTTTTGCTTGGCTTCGACAACGGAACCCGCTGGCCGTCGCACTGGTGGTGATCGCTGCGTTCGGGATCGGCTGGTACGGATGGAACGTCGCCACCGATGACACCCAGACGCTCGACGGTGACCGGTTCGACAACATCGATGACTGGGTCGCCAATCAACTCGACGACGCCCGCATTCCCGGGGCTTCGCTTGCAATCGTCGAGAACGGCGACGTCGTCCACGCGGCAGGGTTCGGCAATGACGGCAATGACAACTCCGTCACGGCTGACACGCCGTTCTGGATCGGTTCCAACACCAAATCCATCACTGCGCTGGCCACCATGCAACTGGTCGAAGCCGGCGCCGTCGATCTCGACGCCCCGGTGCAGGCCTATCTCCCCGAGTTCCGGGTGGCCGATCCCGATGCGTCGGCTCGCATCACGGTCCGCCATCTGCTGAACCAGACCAGCGGCATCAGCCGACTCGACAGCGTGCGCGCGGTTGCCGAAGGCAAGGACCAAACCCTCGACGACGTCGTCGTTGGCATGGCCGGCCTCGAACTCAACCGCCCAGTCGGCGAGTCGTTCGAGTACGCCAACTACAACTCGGTCGTGCTCGGCGCGGTGATCGAGGCGGTGACCGGACAGAGCTGGCAGGACTACGTCCAGGCCAATGTCTTCGATCCGTTGGGCATGACCCGCACGTACATCACCAAAGAATCGGCCGACGCGAACGGGCTCACCGCAACTCACCGATCATGGTTCGGGTTCCCCGTCGAGACCGACGGCCAACCCCTCGAAGGGTTCGCGCCGAGCGGGTTCGTCTACTCCACCGCTGCCGACATGGCCCGCTACCTGGCCATGTACACCCGAGGCGGCGAACTCGACGGGCAACGCGTCCTGTCCGAAGCGGGCATCGACGAGATGCTCACCGCCGCCACCAACGAACGGACCTTCCCTCTCCAAAGCCAGACCTTCACCGCTCGGTACGGGGCAGGCTGGTTCGTCGGCCCGTTCGGCGACGCAGTTGATGCCCGCTGGCATCAGGGCTCACTCCCGCACTTCACGGCATGGATGGTGCTGCTGCCCGACACCGACCAGGCGGTCATCGTGATGGTCAACCAGGGCAACCAGTTCGACATCGGCGGCGCCAGCGGGACGTGGAGCCGGATCCCCCAGGGCATCGTCAACCTGCTGCGCGGCACCGACCCACCGGCTGGGACCAGCACCGCCAGGTTCTTCATCGTGTTCGACACCCTCGTGGCGCTCGCGGTGGTCGCCCAGGCCTGGACCCTGACCCGAGTCCTCACCCGACCCCGGACCTCGTCGCGGCCGACGCCTAGACGATTGGCGCCGCTGGCATGGGAACTCGCCGTCGCCCCGCTGCTGCTCGTCGGATACCCGGTCCTCACGAGTGGTCTCGGCTGGGGGGCGTCGTTTGCGTTCCTTCCCGATCTCAGCCTCTCGGTCCTCACCATCGCCGGACTCGCCGTCCTGACCGGCTTGACCCGACTGGTTCGGTTCCTGACCGCACGAAAGCCACCCGCAAACGAGATCGACCGACGCGCTGACGACACCACGCCACGTTCGATACCACAATCCGATCCCTCAGCCGACTGGCACAGCAACCTCACGAGGCAACCCCGATGAGCCCCACGTACGCACACCTGACGACTCGCAACGCATCGACTGAGATTCTCGTCGGCGGCGCCCAACTCCTTGCAGCCACTCTGACTGCGCCGCTGGCGCGCCGGTGGTACAACCGGTGGGGCGCCACCGATACCGAGCTCCACGAGTCACTACCGGGCGACGACCTCGTTGCCGATCCCAAGCTCGGCTACACCCGGGCCATCACCGTCGATGCCCCAATCGAGATCACTTGGTCATGGCTCGTCCAGTTCGGCCAAGGCCGAGCTGGCTTCTACAGCTATGACGCACTCAAGAACCTCGTCGGCTGCAAGATCGTCTCGGCCGACCGGATCCTCGAAGACCACCAAACACTCGGTGTGGGCGAACTGATCCGCTCCAATCCGGGTGACTACCCCAGCTGGCGAGTCGTCGAAACCGAACCGCCAAACCATCTCGTTCTCATGGGCGCCGATCCCGCCACCGGTGCTGCGCCGCCCGTTGTCGAGCAGGTTCCGCACCGCGGGTACGTCGGATCCACATGGCAGTGGATCCTGCGGCCCCTGAGCCGCGAACGAACACGTTTGATCGTTCGTCAGCGCCTCACCTACAGCCCCCGCCAGACGGTGCTCTGGCATCTCGTGGAGCCCATCAACTTCGTCATGGAACGAGCCATGCTCCGAGGTATCGCCCGACGCGCCGCCGGCACCGAGAATCCCCGCGAGGAAGCCGACATGGAGGTAACCCAATGACGTCTATCCACTCGACCACCCCAATAGATCACGCAGTCACAACGACGCGAGCGACCAGGTCTCAGACTCCCGTCAACGGCTACACGCTCGATGTCGACCGTGTCACCAAGCGCTACGGCAAGAACGTCGTAGTCGATGACCTCACCTTCACCGTCCCACCCGGACGCGTGACCGGATTCCTCGGCCCGAACGGGTCCGGCAAGTCGACCACGATGAAGATCATGCTCGATCTCGCCACCGCCAACCACGGACGGGCAACGATCGGCGGGCAGCGGTACCGCGATCTTGCCGACCCGGCCCGAACCGTGGGAGCCATGATCGAATCCGACGCCTTCCATCCCGGCCGCAGCGGACGCAACCATCTGAAGATCCTGGCCGACGCCACTGGCATCGGCCCTGCCAGGGTCGACGACATCCTCGAACAGGTCGGGCTGGGTGACGCCGCCAAACGTCGAGCCGGCGCCTACTCGCTCGGCATGCGCCAACGCCTCGGCCTCGCCGCAGCACTGCTCGGCGAACCACCGGTACTGATCCTGGACGAACCCGGAAACGGGTTGGACCCCCAAGGCATCCGCACCCTACGTGACCTGCTCCGGGCCCACGCCGCAAAAGGCGGCACCGTGTTCGTGTCGAGTCATCTGCTGTCCGAAGTCGAACATCTCGCCGATGACGTCATCGTCATCAACCAGGGCCGCCTCATCACCCAGGGTTCACTGGCCGAGCTCCAACAGAGCGCGTCGCTGGTACGCACCGTCGACACCGCCCGGCTCGCCGGCGTGCTTCGAGCCGCCGGTGCCGAAACCCAACCCGACGGAGCTGACGGGTTGGTGGTCCGGGGCATGACCATCGAGTCGATCGGCGATGCCGCGTTCACCAACGGCATCGCCCTCCACGAGCTGTCACCCCACGCTGGCTCACTCGAAGAGCTGTTCCTGGACTGGACCACCAACCCCACGACCACGAACTCCATGACCGAGGAGGTCATCGAGCTATGACCATGACCAGACTCATCCGATCCGAAGTCCGCAAACTCACCTCGACGAAGATGCCTTGGGCGTTCCTCGCCGTGCTCGTCGTGATCGCTGCACTGAACGCGTTCGCAGTGGTCTCGGGCACGGACATGGACGGCAGCAAAGCGTTCATCTCCACCGAAGCCGATCAGCAATCCCTCATGGCGTTCGCGTTCAACGCGTTCATGGGGTCCGGGCTGTTCGGTGCCATCGCGGTCGCCCGTGAATACGGGCATCACACCGTGGTTCCCACTTTCCTCGCTTCGCCTCGTCGACATCGGGCCGTGCTCGCCCAACTCACCGCTGTTGGGCTCGGTGGTTGTGGCCTCAGCCTGATCGGCGCAGGGCTCACCGTGGCCGCTGTTGCCGTCTCGCTACCTGCCACCGAATTCGGTTTTCTCGTCTCGGCCGGCAACGTCACCCGAATCGTCGCCGCTTCGGCGTTTGCCGGTGCGGCCGGTGCTGTGCTCGGCGCCGGGATCGGTGCCGTCGTGCGGAACGTCGGCGGGGCAGTCACGCTCGCCGTGTTCACCTTCATGGTCGCCCCGCCGCTCGTCGTGCAACTCGCCAACGGAACAGCGTCGTGGATGCCCGCCAACCTCGCCAACGTCATCTCGGGCACCGTCAACGATGTCAGCCAACCCGCAGCCCTGCTCGCCCTGGTGGCGTGGGCAGCGATTCCAGCGATCGCCGGACTCATCGCAGTCGAGCGACGCGACATCGTCTGACAAGCCCCTCAGTGCTTGTGGAAGACGTCCTGACCGATGAGGGCTCAGCGCCGCTTCGCATCTTTTGCGTGACGGATGATCCGGCCGAGTTTGCGGTCGGCGGTGTGACGGGCAGCGGTGTCGTTGCGGATCTCAGAGAACGCGGCTTCTCGGCGAAGCTGTTCCCACGCTTGCATTCGGTCGTTGTCGAGTCGTCCGTCGGCGACGGCGGCTTGGACCTTGCACCCCGGTTCGCTTTCATGGGCACAATCGTGGAATCGGCAGTCGATGGCCAGTTCGGCGATGTCGCCGTAGCCCTCGTCGATGGTGTCGACATCGGTGTGGATGCCGACCTCGCGCACACCCGGGGTATCGATGAGGCAGCAGTTGCCTTCGAGGACGAACAACTGTCGCGCCGTTGTGGTGTGTCTGCCCTTGTGGTCGCCCCCACGAACCTTCTGAGTGACACTGAGTTGACGGCCTGCCAACGCGTTGAGGAGCGTCGATTTCCCGGCCCCTGACTCGCCGACAAGCACCAAGGTGCGACCGGCACTCCGGGCAAGGAGATCCGAGACACCTCTGGTGGTCTGGGATGACACCGAGATGATGTCAGCAGTCGTGTCGTGGCGCAGGAGATCGCCTTCGATCTTGGCGACGGAGTCAACCAGGTCGGCCTTGGACAAGATCACCAGAGGCGAAGCCCCAGCGTCCCATGCCAACGACGTGAACCGTTGGATCCGCCCCGCTGAGACTGGCCTATCCAAGCCGCAGACGATGCCGACGATGTCGACGTTCGCGGCAATGGGTTGGCTTCCCCCGGTGGAGGGGTCACGACGTTGCAGCAGCGACGCTCGCGGCAACAGATCGATGACGCGGTCGTTGTCGACGACGACCCAATCGCCCACTGCGAGCGCTGGTGTCGAAGGCCGAAGAACGAACTGTCTGGTTTCGTGTTGAGTGCTGACGAGGACAGCGGAGCTGTCGTGACGTAGCACCCTGCCGGGGGCACCTGACTGGTGGGTGGCGAGGTGTGGCTGCCACCTGTCTGACCAGCCGAGCGCGGTCAGGGATGGAGTGGAGTTTGGGGTCGCTGGTGGACCCTCGTTTTGGAAAGGCAACTGAGGAACCTTTGGGTGAAGGGATGGGGAGCGATCGGCCAACCGATCGTCGCCTGGCTGTGCTCAGGCGCGAGGAACGCGGCGATTCTCAGTTGTCAGATGCATGAAATCGCCTCCTCATCCTTCACGTTCCGGCAACCCCGTCTCTCGGAGCTGCCTCGACGCCCACAGTAGCTGCCCGGGATCAGTGGTGGTTGTTGATTGTGTGCGATGACAGCGCGGGCGGTCACGGTGATGGATCGCTGTCAGTCGGCAAGGCGGTAGCCCATACCGCGTACGGTTTCGATGAGATCGGCGCCGAGCTTCTTGCGGAGATAGCCGACGTAGACCTCCACGATGTTGGAGCCCGGCTCGAAGTCGTAGCCCCACACCATGGACAGGAGTTGCTCTCGGGAAAGGACCTGGCCCGGGTGGCGGAACAGGACCTCGGCGAGAGCGAACTCGCGGGCGGACAGTTCGGTGATGCGGCCGTCGACGCTGGCGGTGCGGCGTCGCAGGTCGAGGAGGCAGGCACCGGCATTGAGGATGGTGGGTTCGGCGCTGCCTTGGTCACGTAGACGGGCCCGGACTCGGGCGAGGAGTTCGTCGAATCGGAAGGGTTTGGTGACGTAGTCGTCGGCGCCTGCGTCGAACCCGGCGATGGTGTCAGCGGTCTGGTCGCGTGCGGTGAGCACGATCACGGGGAGCCGTTCGCCCCGTTGCCTGATCTGGGCGAGCACGCTGAATCCGTCCTGGCCGGGGAGACCGAGGTCGAGGATCATCAGGTCGAAGTCGTTGTCTCGGGCCACGGCGGCGGCGGTGATGCCGTCGGCGATAGCCATGGTCGAGTGCCCGTTGGCTTCAAGTCCCCTGGACAGGAACGACACGATGCGGTCTTCGTCTTCGGCGATCAGGATTCGGGCCATGGGGTGTCCTTGTGCTGGTCGGTCGCGGCTGGGGAAGGGTGGTCGAGGGGGATGCTGATGGTGAACGTGGCGCCGCCGCCGGGGGTGTCTTGGAGTTGCAGCGACCCACCATGTGCGGCGGCGATGGCGTTCGCGATGGCGAGGCCGAGTCCGGCACCGTCGGTGTCGGTGCGTCGGGCGGAGGAGCCTCTGGAGAACCGCTCGAAGATGCGTAGGCGATCGGCGTCGCCAACACCCTCGCCGGTGTCGGCGACGCCCAGTTCGAGTCGGTGTTGTCGTTGTCTGCTGAAGATGGTGATGGTTCCGCCGTCGGCGGTGTGCTGAGCGGCGTTGCGGGCCAAGTTCATCCATGCCTGGATGATGCGTTGACGGTCGAGGTCGGCGACGAGCACGGCGTTGGTCTCGACCCGCCAGTCCCGAGGTGCGAGCGCCCGCGCCTTGTCAACGATGTCGTGTGTGAGGTCGGCGACGTCGATGGGGCTGGCAGTGATGAAGTCGGGACGTTCAGAGGTGGCGATGGTGACGAGGTCCTCGACAATTCGGCTCATCCGGTCGAGCTCATCGAGCGCAAGGGCCCTGGTATCGGCGGGCAGCGGATCGTCGGGTTGGATGAGTTCGATGTGGCCTTGAAGGACCGTGATCGGGGTCCGCAGTTCGTGACCGGCGTCGCCGAGGAACTCTCGTTGTGTGGCGAATGCGGCTTCGACGCGATCGAGCATGGCGTTGAAGCGGTGACCGAGTTCGGCGAGTTCGCCCGTGCCGTTCACATCGATGCGGTGTGTGAGGTCTCGCTCGTCGATCTCGGCGGTGGCGTCGGCGAGCTTGCGAAGTGGGGAAAGGACCCGGCCGGCGATGGCCCATGCCACCATCGCAGCAATGAGGAACGACACCGTCCCCACGGTCGCAGCGACTCGTACGGCCTCGTCGACTTCAGCGCGCTCGCCGGCAGGAAATCGGGCAACGACGAACGTGCCACGCGGTTGCCCGTCGACGTCGAAGACCGGCACAGCCAGTGATCGAAGTCTTCCACCAGGTGTGTCATCGGTGCGAAGTGCCGGAGCCACCGACGTCGCCCAGATCTCCACCAAAGGATCGAGATCTTCGATCGGGTACGGGGCGTTGGCGCTGCGTGAGTACGGGACACCGTTGAGGATCGCCAGAAAGATCTCGTCCTCGCCGGGCACGTTGCGGTCCAGGAACGTATCGAAGATGGCGTCCAGGTCTGACCCGAAAGGTTCACCCGTTGATGGGTCGACCCCGTCGACAAGTCTGCGGAACTCGTCGATCTCCTGGGCCAGTTCGCCATCGATGCGGTCATCGAGTCGGGCCAGCAGCACGGCGCGGTCAACCAGAATCGACACTGCGATCGTCGCGGCCAGCAACACCAGCGCACCGACCAACACGCGTACCCTCGCCGACGACCAGATCCACGACCACCGTGTCGCCATCAATCGTCGTCCCCGCCGTCATCATCATCATCTTCCTGCCCGTCGTCATCGTCGTCATCGTCATCGTCATCGGGTGGGGGAGGAGGGACGGGTGCTGTGGTCGCCGGTCGCGACGGTTGGGTTGGTGTCGGGGCCGGTGTCGCCGACGCTCTGTTCGCAGCCGTGGTCGATGTTGGAGGTGCCGTGGGTGCGGGGACCAGGGTTGTTGGTTCCCCGAGCCGGTCTGGGCTGGGCCGAACCTCGATTGGATCAGGCTCGGGCAACGATCCCGGGGTCGACGCCGGGGTGATCGGGTCAAGGGTGTTCGGGTCAAGGATGATCGGCCCAGGCAGCTCAGGCGAACCGCTTGTTGCGGTCCATTGCATCGCCGCCGCTGTGGCGACCGCAATCGCGAGGGTCGCAACGACAAAAATACCGACCCGCAGGACGGCTCTCAACACCTGATCCTCACGACAACTGCCCTCACGACAAGCGCCCTCACGACAACTGCCCTCACGACAACTGCCCTCATGCAACCACTGTCATCACAAGCACCGTGAACCGATGCGCTGAGCCGAGGGTGAGATGCACATGAGAATCTTCTCATCTTGGGCTCATCGCGCGCTCATCGACAAGCCCCACAGTCCGCGAGATGGACATCGACGACCCGGCACTTCCTTCGGCCGCGGAACTTGCAGGCCCTGCTGCTCGGGATGTTGTTGACCCGGTTGTTACCGCAGCCGGCGGGCTCCTGCACCAGCTTCGTTGCGTCGGCATCCACTACGTGCCCGGGCGCGAGCTCGTCGCCCGCTATGACTGTGACATCACGTGGCCGACCGGTCGAACCCGAGACACCCTGCTCGCATCGACAACGGTTCGCGGGCGGTTGCCCGGCACGGTTGCTGTCACGGCGAACAGCTCGAGCGTGACCCTGGAAGCAGATGTTTGGCGCTGGCCCTTCGACCCGTTGCTTGTTGGTCTGTCGACCGCGACCACTCCAGCGGTGCTCGCCGGCCACGTCCGACACGTGACGGGTGGCGGGGAGGTGGGAGTCGAAGTCGTCGCGTACCGTCCCACCGAACGAGCCGTCGTCCGAGTCACCGACGACAACGGACAGACGTATTACCTCAAGGTCCTCCCGCCTGCCCGGGTGGCACCGATCGCAGCGAGGCACGAAGCGCTTCACCAAGCGGGTGTCTGCGTGCCAAGGGTGCTGCACGCCGACGAGGACCACGGCCTCTTGCTACTCGAAGCAATGCCGGGGGCAACCCTGCGAGACCGAATCAAGTCCAGTCACGACGCCTGGCCCTCTCCAGAATCCATCAGTGCACTTCTCGGCGCCATCGACGCTCCGATCGTGCTCGACACTTCGCGAGCTTCACGAACCCGCGATGCAGTCGCCCATATGCAACTGCTCGCAACCATCGTCCCCGAAGCAGTCGAAAGCCTCGATGCGCTTCGAACTGGTATCCAAGCGACGGTCGCCGCCGTCGAGCAACGAACGGGGCCAATCATCCACGGTGATCTCCACGAGTCGCAGCTCTTCGTCGACGACACCGGAACCATCACCGGGATCATCGACCTCGACGATCTCGGGCCCGGCGACCCGCTCGACGACCCCGCAGCGCTGATCGGCCACCTCGAATACCGGGCGATCACCGGCGACACGGCAACACAGTCCATGGTGCGGCCCCGTATCACCGAACTCCGGGACCGTTTCGCCGCAATCCACGGGGCCCCCGCACTCGACCTCACCATCGCTGCGGTCCTGGTCGGTCTCGCTACCGGGCCTTTCCGGGCCCAAGCACCCACGTGGCGCGAACTGACCCACACCGTGCTCGACGCAGCGAACCGCTACGCCGCAACGACCCACGCAGCCGCGGTTTGCACGACACCCACCAGCTTTGGCAGCTGAGAGAACTGTCGCTGAGAAAACTCTCACCTGCTCCTCAGGGACGACTCACCGCTGGCAACGAACATCGAAACCATCAACCTCGACCAACCAACAAAGGAATCCGGACATGCAACCCACCATCGTCACCAAGCTCAACTGGAAGATCGCCCTGGCCGGAGGTGTCGCCCTCGGCGCCGGGTTCGGCGCCATCTCGCTCGCAGGAGCCGACACAACGAGCCCGACCCTCGAAGAGATCCAGCTGAACGCATCAGCGAACACGAGCGTGTTGTCGTTGCCGTCTCCTTCGCAATTCTCGGCGGTGAGCGCTCCCTCCGCTGCGAGCAACTCGGCGGATCAACCATCGATCGCCTCACCGAACCGGTCCACCGTCAATACCAGCGTGACCAGCGTTGCATCGGCAATCTCAGTCGCCAGCGTGGCCAGCATTGCATCGGCAATCTCAGCCGCCAGCGTGGCCTCGGCAGCCTCGGTCTCTGCCCCAGCCCCTGCCCCTGCGGCTGATTCCACCCCGTCGGTGGCTTCGGCCCCCTCGATTGCCAGCCCTGCCTCAGTCGCTTCGGCCCCCTCGATTGCCAGCCCTGCCTCAGTCGCCAGCATCGACAGCTGAGGCATAAATCGCTCCACCGGCGGTTCAACCGCCGCATCCGCCGGTGGAGATTGGGCCACGGGCTAGCTCGCGACGTGGGACTCCTGACGTGTCCTCGACACGATCGGACTTCTCGTGGACCAGTCGACTGCGAACCCGCAGACCTTCGCCATCGCTCGTCGGCGAACGGGTCTGAGGTGCCCGGGACCCGGCGTACCGACCGGGCAGAGGACTTCGTGGCTGCGAGGTGTGAGGTCGTCGAGGTGGCCGGCACGCTCGACCGTGCTGGTTGTCGGGGTTTGACGGTGCCAGCCGCTCGCCGGGGAGGGCATCAGTTCGCTCGATGATTCGGCGGATCGGAAATCGGTTGCTCGTTTGCTCAGGGGATCCTGGCCAGGCTTCGGAATCGTCCGGAGAACGCGGCGATGATCACGGCGATCGATGATCCTGCGAGAACGGCGAGCCCCATCGTCCGGGGTTGACCTTCGGTGGCGGCGTCTATCGCCGAGACGATCATTGCGACAGCCGCTGCGAGCCAGCCGACGGCAGCGATTCGAAGGGACACCCGCTCGACGTAGGTCAGATCGGGATCATCGGCAACCGCAGTCGAGGGTGCCCCATCATCACGCATCAGCTGCTCGATCCAACGAACCGGTGATGTCACGGCGAGCACCACCACCGGCGCCCAGACCAGCACGACTGCTGCGAGCGCGATGGTCCCGGGATGCGTCATCCCCTCGCCTGGCCCCAGTCCTGCGACGATGGCGTCGCCGGCGTAGACGGCGAGCGCCGTGGTCAGCAGCGCGAGTAGTGCTTTGACGTAGCGCAGAACCAGCCCGCGGAGTCGCAACACGTGGCGGGCCATTCCGTACTCGACCTTGGCGACCTCCTCGAGCAGTGGTCGACTCGTCGACGCCGCAAGCTCGAACAGGCCTTGCGCTCTGCTCACATCGTCGTGACCCGAGTCAAGACCTGCATAGACCTGAAGCTGACTGTCGACACGTCGTCGGGACTTGTCATTCGCTGGCACCAGTAGTTCGATGATGCGAGGGTCGGTTCGACTCGCTGAGAGCTGCGCACGAGCCGCTGGTCCAAGTTCGTCCGACGGGAGTTTGAGCGAGGTCAACGTGAAGCGCGGCGTGAACACGTCTCTGCCGTCGCCGCCCAAGTGGTTGGCGTGAAAGTAGAAACGGGTCAGGTCAGCAAACAGCAACCAGAGTGCGACCATCGGAACGGCGAGCATGGCAACGACACCGACAGCGAGGGCGATGTCTGCGAGTCCGACTTCGTCGATCAGCAATGATCGGAGCACGCCGGACACCGAGTCGCGGGCAACGACGGGTAGGACCACGAGGAGACCTGCGCCAGACAACATGCCAACGGCGATGCGATGAAATGTCGATAGGCGCACCTCGCATCGAGCGACAAACGCACGCGCCGCCGCACGCTCGTCGATCGTCAGGGTCTGACCTTGGTCACTGGGCACGCTCACCCGAGAAGTATGGACCTCGGGAGTCAGAGGACCGAGGATGGGTGTGAACAGGGCCATCCACTCGTCGAGCATGGAAGCTGCGTTCTGCGCTGGTGTTTCCGATACCGACATCGTGTCGACCTTCGGCGCAGGCGCCAGACGCTGAGCGATGTGCCTGCCGCCGATCTGCGCCGGGTTGATTCTTCGCCGTTGCGAGGTTCGTCGGGGGTTTGCGAGCGGGAACCGCTGTCAGGGGACATGACATCGTCAAGTCGGCCGAGCATACTCCGTGATGTGACGTCACCGACTGCCGAGTCTGAGCCGACCGGCTACCACCACGGAGATCTGCCTGGAGCGCTTCGCTCGGCTGCGGTCGAGGTCATTCTCGACAAGGGGCTCGGGGCGTTCAGTTTGCGTGAGGTCGCTCGGCGTGCCGGAGTTTCGCATGCAGCACCCGGTTACCACTTCGGAGATGTGCGCGGGCTTTTGACGTCAGTGGCGATCGAGGGCTTCGATACGCTCTATGACGAGACCGCTGAGGCAGCGTCACGATTCGACGATCCGGTCGAGCGTCTGACGGCGATCGGACGAGCGTACGTGCGTGTCGGTGTGCTGTATCCGGCGCACTGTGAAGTGATCTTTCGAGATGACGTGATCAACGCCGACGATGAGCGGGTGCAGGCGGCGGGCCTACGCGCGTATTCGCTGCTCGAGTCGACCGTGGCTGACATCGCTCAGCGACACAACACATCGCTTGATGTGACCGACGCAGCACGGCTGTGTTGGTCGATGGTGCAGGGCCTCGTCCAATTGCAGTCCAAGTTCGGCCAGATCGACGCCTCCCTCGGAATGCGCCCGGTCGACATCGAGGATCGGGCGGAGCGATTCACCAACCTGATCCTCGCTGGACTGCTCGCCCGGCCCTGACACCTCGTCCGCCGCGTGGCCGCCCAGGGGGCCTGCATGCCGCGCGCATTCGAACGACTTCGTCGCGGGGCCATGTCATCGGTCACCCTACTTGACACTGTCAAGTAGGGACCTTGTCTTGTCACTGTCAAGTGAACCGAAAAGGGGTCAGCATGAAAGTCGAATCAACCAACACCAGCGCCACGATCACCGTCCCGAACGCGGATGCCCCACCCGATCGCCGGAGGTGGCTGGCTCTGGGCGTGGTGTCGATCGCAGTGTTCATCACCACGCTCGACGGACTGATCGTCAACATCGCACTGCCCACGTTGTCGACCGATCTCGGGGCGTCGAACCGGCAGTTGCAGTGGATCGTGGATGCCTACCTGCTCGTGTTCACCGGGCTGCTGCTCGCGGCCGGCGGGTTGGGCGACCGGTTCGGGCGGCGCCGCATGCTGATCGTGGGCCTCGCCGTCTTCGGGGTGACATCCGCGTACAGCGCCTTCTCCGGATCGGCGAACGAGTTGATCTTCGGCCGCGCATTGATGGGGATCGGCGCCGCAGCGATCTTCCCGGCGACGCTCGCCATCATCACCGGCATGTTCACGGTGCCCAAGGAACGGGCAGCGGCGATCGGAATCTGGAGCGCGGTGAGCGGCATGGGCGTGGCCGCTGGACCGGTTGCCGGCGGTTGGCTCCTCGAGCACTTCTGGTGGGGATCGGTGTTCATGGTCAACATCCCGATCGTGTTGGTGGCCATTCCGGCAACGATGTTGCTCGTTCCCGAGAGCAAGGAGGAGGGGGCACCGGCACTCGACTGGGTCGGCGTCGTTCTCTCGATCGCGGCGATGGGCGCGCTCGTGTTCACGATCATCGAAGCGCCCGTCTTCGGGTGGCTGAGCCTGCTGACACTCGGCGGCTTCGCAACTGCCGCTGCACTGCTCGCTGGGTTCGTATGTTGGGAGCTGCGGCTCGAGCACCCATTGCTCCCGGTGCGAATCTTCGAGAACCTGCGCTTCTCCGCCGCCAGCGTGTCGATCACGTCGGCGTTCTTCGCTCTGTTCGGATTCGTCTTCCTCATCACCCAGTACTTCCAGCTCGTACGCGGCTACAGCCCACTCGACGCCGGTGTGCGCACCGTGCCCGTCGCACTGTCCATCGCCGCTGCGTCGGTGTTGTCACCGAAGCTGGTCGAGCGGATCGGCACCAAACGAGTGGTCGCCGGCGGCCTGTTGTCGATGTCGGCCGGGTTCTTCTGGGTGTCGTTCGCCTCTGCCTCGACCCCATACCTCGAGATCGTCGGCCAGATGATCCTGCTCGGTGTCGGTCTCGGATCGACCACCGCGCCCGCCACCGAATCGATCATGGGATCGCTCACCGTCGACAAGGCCGGCATCGGATCGGCAGTCAATGACACCACCCGCGAGCTCGGTGGGACACTCGGGGTGGCCGTGATCGGCTCAGTGTTCAGCTCCGTCTATGTCGCCTCCCTCGCCGATGGACCAGCCTTCGCTGGATTGACCGCACAAGCCCAGAGAGCAACAGAAGACTCAGTGGCTGCTGCCGGCGCCGTCGCACCGACGCTCGGCGTCAACGCTCCCGCCTACCTCATCGAGGTATCCGACGCCTTCTTGTCGGGGCTGTCGGTGGCGTGTCTCGTCGTGACCGCTGTGACGCTTGCAGGCAGTGCGTTCGCCCTCCGTTTCCTCCCCGCCCGGGCCGCTTCCTGACCGCACAGACTACGACGGGCCGCACACCGCAACGGGCCACCCGGGCCCGTCGCATCCGGATTCGACGACCGGGCCGCCATGCAGATGGGCGGCGGTTTTCGTTCTCCAGCACCAGCGAGAGACGAGCGAGAGACCAGCGAGACAAACACTCAAAACGGGCTTCGCTGGGTCTTTGGGCGATGGCTCGGTTTGCCGACAGGTCCTCCGCCGCAAACCCTGTCTGTCAGGGTGGCGTCGGCCGTCGTAGTCGTTCGCCTCGCCTGGAACGACCTCGGCATCTTCTACTACCCACGGGTCCTTGCGGGCACGGCGCTGGTGTTCACTCTCGCCGTCTGCTTCTTGCGGTTCTTGCGGAACCTTCCTCCGACTATCCGGTTCCGGTTCCTGCTGGCGGCCGCCGTCTACCTCGGCGGGGCCATCGGCGTTGAGCTTCGCGGCAGTCATCACGCCCGCGTCAACGGGACCGACGACGGGAGATTCAGCTTGATCGCCACCCTCGAGCAGAGCCTCGAGATGGCTGGATTGATCCTGTTCATTTGGGCGCTGCTGCGCTCCATCGCCTCACCGACGCCAGCGGCGAACTGGTGGGCGCCCGATTGGGCCAAACGCATTCACGATCACTTCGGGATCGACAGGACGATGACTTGTCAGCGACACTACTTCACCTATCGAAGCCGAGTCGCCACATGGCCAATGACGAACCCACCACCACCGGTCCCACCGTCGCCATCGGCGAGGCAGCCATCGAGTTCGTGACACAGTCCGGGATCAGCCCGCACGATATCGATCGAGCCGCCTCCGATGGAACATTGCCGTTCCTCGTGATCGAAACCCTGTTCGCAGGGGAAGCACCAACACTCACCGTCGCACAACTCGCCGACCGGAGCGGCGTTGGCCTCCGAACCGCAGTCGAGATCCGACGTGCGATGGGATTCGTCGACGCCGACGCCGACGAGCTCGTCGCAACCGACGCCGACGTCGACGCAATACGAGCACTGCTCCTGGGCTACCGAGACCAGAGCGAACTGGTCGTGCTCGATCGAGTCAGATCGGCGGCCGGGGCGCTCACACAACTTGCGGATTCCTTTGCCTCCAGCTTTGGCGATGGGCTGGGCGACCAACTCGATGCCGGCGTCGATCCACTCGTGATCGCCGACGAGGCCCTCGCCGAAAACGCACCCGCGCGGATCATCGACTCCCTCGAATACTTGCTTCGCGTGCAACTGGCAGCAGCAAGTCGGCGAGAGCGACTGAACCGGAGCGCCACCTCGACAAGCGGTTCCGCTCTCACCCAAGCCGTCGGATTCATCGATCTCGTCGGGATGACCGCGATCATGGAACGGATCCGGCCAGACGAAGTCGGAGAACTCGTCCGCATCTACGAAAACGTCGCTGCTCGTCAGATCGCGCAAAGCGGTGGCCGAGTGGTCAAGATGCTCGGCGACGGCGTCGTCTACGTCGCCCCGACCGCTGACATCGCGATCGAGATCACACAACAGCTGCTCCCGCAGGCGGGCCATCAACGTATCCCGCCAGCACGAGCGGGGGTCGCATGGGGTGCCATCACCCGCGCCAACGGCGACATCTACGGTCCCACCGTCAACAGGGCATCTCGGCTTTGCGATCGCGCCGAACCGGGACACGTCCTGTTCGACGCCGGCGTCGCCGAATGTCTCACCACCCACCCCACCGAACCCGGCGACATCATCTGGCTCAAAGGAATCGGCCACACCCCCACCCACCGACTCCGCAGCGCCAGCACGGGCCGAGTCATCGACTGAATCTCGTCTGCTCCGGCACGACGAACGAAGGAGACGTCGGTGATCACCAGGAAGTGCGCAACGATCGGGCTCGCCGTCGTCGGCACTTTCGTGCAACGGCAATGCCAGCATGGTGGGAGTTGCGTAGCCGCCGCCCGTGAAGTGGCCACATCGTGAGTCGGTCTGGGTGCGATGCCGGAGCCGAGAATCGACATGGCCTGTCACCCGGGACGTGGCAACGAAGCGTCACCACGGTGTGGAAGAAGGAGCAGCCATCGTTGTCGACATGGGACCGTCGGTCTTGATATCACCGGTCCAGGCGTCGACGCGAGCTGGGCTCGAACAGCTGTTTGTCGAGGAAGCGAAGCGACTCGTCGGCGCGCTGAGCGTCTATTCGGGGGATCGCACCGAGGCGGAAGACATGGCCCAGGAGGCGTTCGCCCGCCTGTATGCCAACTGGTCGCAGATCCGCGATCCGGAGCGGGCGCGAAGCTACCTCTTCTCCGTCGCCTTCAATCTCGCCCGCACGCGTGGGCGGCGCAGAGCAGCGCTGGCCCGTGTCTTGCCGAGACTCGGGCGAGACGACCCGGAGCCAGACCCCGAGGCCGAAGCCCTCCGGGCGTTCGCCGATGAGGCCACCCTGTCAGCGGTCGCCGAGCTGCCATCACGACAGCGCGCGTGTGTGATCTTGCACTACTACGCAGACCTCAGCGTGATCGATACCGCCGCTGCCCTCGGCATCTCGACGAACTCGGCGAAGACGCACCTGAAACGCGCACTGTCCGCGCTGCGGGTCGTACTCGAGGAGGACACGAGATCGTGAGTGGAATCGACTCTCAATTGCGGGCGAGCTTCGCCCGCCATGACGACGACATCGTGCTCGACCACCGCTTCCTGGATGGAGCAATTCAGCGGGGTGAGCGGCGGATGCGGATCCGCCGCCGCCGCCGAGCCGTTGCCGCGATGGCGGTCGTGTCTCTCGTCGTGGGTGCCGGCATGACTCTTCGCGAGCAGTCTCCGACGGAACTGACGACACACGGCGGGCCCGAATCGTGGTCGGTCGCGGAACCCAGCGATGCCGGTGTCTTCGACGTCGACGGCGACCTGTTCGTCGCCGCCGTGACTCCCTGGAGAGATGAGCTCCTCGCCATCGGTGTCGTCCAGCGACCGGACGGTACGAACCACGGGGTCGCGTGGCTGACGGGGAACGGGATCGATTGGGAGCGGAGGGACCTGACGTTCCCGGACGGATGTGGGCCACTCGATGGGGTCGCCGTCCAGGGTGATCGGCTCGTGGTCAGCTGCCACAACGTCGGGGGTGAACCCAGCATCGGCGTCGCCTCGACGGCCGATCTCGCCAACTGGCAGATCGAAGCGGTGAGTGACCGAGGGGTCTGGTTCGGTGCGCAGATGGGTGCGGGGCCTGATGGCGTCGTCCTTGGGTCCCTCGAGGGCATCACGGGCGACTCGACCCGCGGCGCAACGATGCGAATCTGGTCCAGTGGTTCATCGGGCACCGTTCGCGAGCTCGTCGGCGCGACACCTCAGACTCTCCTCGATGCCAACATCGTCCGTTTCGACTTCGCCGGGGGAACGATCATTGCCAGCGGCATGGTCAACGAATGGCCGACCGAAGTCGGCCCCGATGTCCACGCAGTGCAGCGGCCGGCACTCTGGATTTCGACCGACGGCAGGCCGTTCGAGAGGATCCTTCTCGATCCGGGTGCGCAATCGGTCGACGGCTCCGGCATCGTCACCGGCGTCGCGGAGACCACCGTCGGCTACGTCGCCGTCGGCAACGCTGGAGGCGCGGGAATTGCCTGGACCTCCGACGACTTGAGGACGTGGTCGAACACGCCACCTGTGACCGAGGTCGATCAACGACCGGCCCGGTCGCTATGGGGGGCCATCGCTCTCCGCGATGGGTCGGTTCTTGCCGCCGGTGACGGCCGTCCCAACGAGATTCTTGCCTGGCTGTCGATCGATGGCGGCCGTACATGGCAATCGCGCGGTCGGGGACCAGACAAGATCGTGAGATGGGATGACCGAGTCGTTGGCGTGTCGACGTACCCGTCGCCGACGCAATTCTGGGTCTGGGACGGCAGCGGGTGAGGTGAGTACCCAACGCAACGACTGCGTCTTTTCAGCTATCTATCGACTATTGACATAATAGATCGAGTGTCGATAGAGTGTCGGGGTGGTGAAGAAGCGAGTGGTTGAACAGTCGGAGACGGTCGAGGGGTTCTTGCCGTTGCCGGCGTCGGTGATGCATATCATCGTGGCGGTGGCGGGGGGCGAGAAGCACGGGTATGCGATCATGGGCGAGGTCGAGGAGTTGTCGGCGGGTGCGGTCACGATG
>JBBQUN010000039.1:0-23922 GCA_038212405.1 Acidimicrobiales bacterium
TCGAGGTGCGACGGGTCGGCGATCTCGAAATCGAAACGGAGTCGAGCAATGCGGTCGCTGCCGGTCAGCGTGGCAGCCGACAAGATGTTGATGTGGTTGTCGGAGAAGTGCGACGTGACGTCGGAGAGCAGCCGGGAGCGGTCATACGCCTTGACCTCGATCGACGCAACGAAATACCCGGTTTCTCGCTCGGTGTCCCACTCGACGTCGATGACCCGGTCGTTCTGGCTGGTCACCAAGGACTGCGCATTGGCGCAGTCGGCCCGGTGCACCGACACCCCTCGGCCGCGAGTCACGAAACCAACGATCTCGTCGCCCGGTACCGGAGTACAGCACCGTGACAGCCGAACGAGTACATCGTCGAGACCTTCGACATGCACACCAATGGCCTGGCGACTCCGGCGTCGAGGTCGATTGACCGTGGCAGGGATCGACTCCTCGATCCTGGTCCCGCTGGCTGATTCCAGCTCACGAGCGACACGAGCCGACACCGATTGGCTGGTGAGATGATGCTCGCCGACCGCGGCATACAGCGCCGTCAAGTCGGTGTAGTTGAGCTTCTCGGCGACGGTTTCGAGGATGCTCGACCCGAGGATCTTCTGGACCGGCAGCCCGTCCCGGCGCAGGGCCTTCTGGAGATCGTCTTGGCCCTGGGCGATGGCGTCTTCGCGGCGTTCCCGAGAGAACCACTGCTTGATCTTGCTGGCGGCCTTTGGCGTTCGGACGAAGAGCAACCAGTCTTTCGATGGACCGGCAAGCTCGGATTTCGAGGTGAAGATCTCGACCGTTTCGCCTGATTCGAGTTCCTCGGAAAGCGCAACCAGGCGTCCGTTGATCTTGGCCCCAACGGTCTTGTGACCGACATCGGTGTGGATGGCGTAGGCGAAATCAACCGGGGTCGACCCGGTGACCAGCGTGAACACGTCACCTTTTGGAGTGAAGACGAAGACCTCGTCTTGATCGAGATCGATCTTGAGGCTCGCCATGAACTCGCCGGGATCGCTGGTTTCCTTTTCCCAGTCGATGATTCTCGCCAACCATGGCAGGTCGAGTTTGTCAGCAGCACTCTCGCTGCCGCGGGGTGTGGTCCGCTCCTTGTAGAGAAAGTGCGATGCCACGCCGAACTCGGCCCGGTTGTGCATGTCGCTGGTGCGAATCTGCACCTCGATCGGCTTGCCTTGAGGGCCGACGACGGTGGTGTGCAGTGACTGGTAGAGGTTGAACTTGGGCATCGCCACGTAGTCCTTGAACCGACCCTGCACCGGCTTCCACGTGGCATGGATGGATCCGAGTGCGGCGTAGCAGTCGCGAACCGAATCGACGATCACCCGAATGCCGACAAGATCATGGATCTCGTCGAACTCCTTGCCTTTGAGCACCATCTTTTCGTAGATGGAATACAGGTGCTTCTCTCGGCCGGTGACGTCGGCCTCGATGTTCAATTCCTCGAGCCGATAGCGCACGTCTTCGAGCACCTGAGTGAGGTAGATGTTTCGCTCGGGGGCACGCTGGGCAACGAGCTGTTCGATGGTGGCGTAGCGCTTGGGGTGCAGCGCCGCAAAACTCAGATCTTCCAGCTGCGTTTTGACCTCTTGAATACCGAGCCGGTGAGCCAGCGGCGCATACACGTCGAGGGTCTCGCGAGCGGCACGCTCCTGTTTCCAGCGGGGCATGGCGCCGATCGTGCGCAAGTTGTGGAGCCGGTCGCACAGCTTGATGAGCAACACTCGCAAGTCTTTCGACATGGCGACGAGCATCTTGCGGAATGTTGCAGCTTGCTGGGCTTCTTTGGAGTTGAAGTGCAGACGGTCGAGCTTGGTGACCCCGTCGACGATGGCCGCAACTTCGGGTCCGAACGCAGCCTCGATGTCGAGGACGGTGCAGGCGGTGTCTTCGACCGCATCATGAAGCAAGGCGGCAGCGATGGTGAATTCGTCGAGGCCCAGGCCGGCGACGATCTTCGCGACGGCCACCGGATGCACGATGTACGGTTCGCCAGACTTGCGTCGCTGAGTCGAATGCGCTTCGGCAGCCATGCGATAGGCCCGAGCGACGAAGTCGATCTGCTCATCTCTTCGCTTGCCCTGGAAACCGCTGACGAGGTCGCCGATGTCATCTTCCAGCGGCTGGCGTTCTCGCCGCCACGGCAACACTCGGTGGGCACTCACCATGGCTCTACGGTACCGCCCTCAGCCCGAACGCCGTTCAGCGAGGGAGACCGGTCGGCCCGATTGGCTTGTTCGAGGTGGGCTTGGTCTCGACGACGGCCTTCTCGGGCAGCCTGGCTTTCAGCAACACGAGGATCGGTGAGGCCACCCAAATCGACGAGTACGTCCCCGCCATCAAGCCGACGAACAAGGCCAATGCGAAGTCACGCAACGTGGCTCCGCCGAGGAAGAACCCACCGATGATCAGCATCGACACCACCGGCAACACCGTGGTGAGCGTCGTGTTGATCGAGCGCATCAACACTTGATTCATCGAGGTGTTGACGAGGACGCTGTATCCGGCGGCATCCTTCACGGCGGACTCGGCGACGTTCTCTTTCACCTTGTCGTAGACGACCACCGTGTCATAGAGCGAGTAGCCCATGATGGTGAGCAGCGCGATGACCGTGGCCGGGCTGACCTCGAACCGCACGATGGCATACACCCCGGCCGTCAGCAACAGGTCGTGAATCACCGCCGCAACAGCGCCAACGGCCATCTGCCACTCGAGCGTGAGAGACAAATAGATCGCAACAGCGACGAAGAACAACAGCATCGCTCGCAGTGCCTTGTTGGTGATCTGGTCTCCCCAGGTCGGACCGACCTCGTTTCTGGTGATCTCGTCGATCGAACGCCCACTGAGTTCGACCAACTCGCCCAGGATCTGGTCGGAGTTCTCCAACTGCTCCGCCCCGGTCTGCACCCGCACGTAGCTGTCCCCGTCGGCGTTCTCGATGATCTGGATTCGAACGTCGGTCTCGGCGATGACCGACCGAGCGGACTCGACGGTCACGTCGGCCGGCACCTGGACTTCGTAGATTCCGCCGCCGTCGAAATCGATACTGAGGTTGAAACCGACCAAGAAGATCAGCACCGCCGAGATCACGCTGACCGCGCCGGCGAGTGGCAACGTCAGCTTCCACGACGGTTGGAAGTCGATCGACGAGGTGTTGTTGAAGATGTCACGAACCGTCATCACGCACGTCCTTTCGTGGCGCTGGCTTCCGGTTTTTCTGCCTTCGATTTCCCAGCCTTGGCTTTCTCGGTGCGAGCCTTGCCGCCCTTGGGTTCATCGCCGTCGAGATTCGTCACGTTGCGGATGCCGAGCAGTTGGGGGTTCGCAACGACCGCCGGCCGTTGCGCAATCCACATCAGCGCCGGGCGCATGAACACATAGGCAACGATCAGGTCGAGGAAGGTGGCAACCGCCAGGTAGAAGGCGAACCCTCGAACCGCTCCGACCGTGAGGAAGTAGAGCAGTCCGGCAGCGATGAGGCTGACGACGTCGGCTTTCAAGATGGTGGAGATGGCACCCTGGTACGCCCGCTCGACCGCGGTGGTGAGCTTGCGGGCCTTGCCGTTGGTGACGGTGTCTTTCACGTTCTCGAAATAGACGATGTTGGAGTCGGCCGAGACACCGATGGACACGATCAGGCCGACCACGCCAGACAACGTGATGGCCAACCCTCTCGTCTCACCGAGCCAGGCGATGATGGTCCACAGCAGCATGAACGACATGACGAGGCCGCCAAGAGCAACCAACCCGGCGAGGCGGTAGTACCACAGGAGGTAGACAGAAACGATGGCCAACCCGATGAGGCCGGCAATGATGCCGGCCTGGAGCACGTCGCTCCCGATGGTTGCCGAAACGGTGCGGGTCGCTTGGGCTTCGAGCACGACCGGAAGCGCTCCGTAGTTCAGCACCAGGGCCAGGTTCCGAGCACTGACCTCGTCGAAGGATCCACTGATCTGGATCTGGTCGCGTGCAAAACTCGGTTGTTGGATGTTGGGAGCCGAGATGACCTTGCCGTCGAGCACGATGGCGAGTCGACCGGAAGGGCAGATGTCGCTGAGTTGGTTACACAGCAGCGCCGCCGCGTTGAACTGATCGATACCGGGTTCTGACTCGTTGAAGGCCGGGTTCACCAACCAGTTGCCACCAGCGTCGAAACCGACATCGGCCGATTCGAGTGCATCGCCGCGCAGGAGGGCGGGGCCGAGGCAGGTGCGGTTGCCGTCCTCGTTCTCGAGGATCACATAGGCGTCGTACACGTCGCCTTCGGGTGGCGTGGTTCCGGCAATGTTGCATGCCGCCTGGGCGGCGATGCGCGCCTGGAGTTGTTCGGGCGTGAGCTCGACTGGCGGTACCGAGGTTTCGGTCGTGACATCGGCATCGGCATCGGTGGTATCGCTGACGGTGGTGTCGCTGACGGTGGTGTCGCTGACGGTGGTCGGAGTTTGCGAATCCTCAGCTCCGGTGGTGGTCGTTGTCGAGTCGTTGCTCTGGCGGCGGTATCGAGTGACCGCCATGCCCTGCTCGTCGTCGCCATCGGCGACGGTGGTCTCGGTGGTGGTCGTTCCATCCTCGACCGTGGTGGTCTCGGTGGTGGTGGACGTGGTCTCGGTCGTGTTCTCGGTCGTCGGCTCACCATCGACGGTCGTGGAAGTCTCGGCCTCGTTCTGCAACTGCTCGAACAGCTCGGGGTCGATCGCCGGGCCGAACTCCTCGAGCACCGGGCGGAATCGCAACTCGGCGGTCTGGCCGACGAGGTCGAGTGCTCGCTGCTGCTCGTCGACCCCAGGAAGATCGACCACGATGGTCTGGCCCTGGCGGGAGATTTCGGGCTCGGCGACGCCGAGGGCATCGACTCGCTCGCGGATGATCTCGACGGTTTGGTCGAGCGTCTCTTCAGACGCCGGCTCGGTCGGTGCGTAGACAACCGACACGCCGCCTTGCAAGTCGAGGCCGAGCAGCGGCTGATTGCCTGCGACGACTGTGTAAATGATGCCGGCGACCGAGAGAGCGACGAGCCCGCCGGCACCGGTGATTTTGGGAAACGCCATGTTCAGTCTTCTTCTTTACCAGTTGTGTTCGGCACCAATCGGCTGGCGATGGCGGACCGTGACACTTTCAAGTCGACATCGGGTGCGACCTCGACCCAGACAACGGTGTCGTCCATTTCGGAGATGAAACCGTGAATGCCGCTATCGAGCACGACCTCGTCGCCGACGCTGAGCGCTGCGAGCAGTTGTCGGGTTGCCTTCTGGCGTCGCTGTTGCGGAAGCAGGACGAGAGCATAGAAGACGGCGATGATGACGGCATAGATTGCAAGGGTGGCGAGCACGGGGGAACCTCCAACCGAGGAACGCTAGCGGGTGCAACCTGTCGACCGGTGGCACTCACCCAATCGCTTCGACTTCAGCCCCACGTCGCCCAGATCTCGGATCTCAGCGCCTCGAACGTCCCCGCAGCAATGGCACCCCGCATTCGTTCGGTCAGGTGGGCGAGGTAGGCGAGATTGTGCAGCGAGATGATTCGCCCGGCGGTCGGTTCGTTCGTCACGAGGAGGTGACGCACGTATGCCCGGGAATAGCGGCCCGACAGCTCGTGCTGAAAGCCCGGATCGATTGGGCCGTCATCTCGAGCGAATTGAAGGTTCCGGAGGTTGAGACGGCCCTGGGTCGTCAGCGCAGTGCCATGGCGCGCCAGTCTGGTTGGCAGGACGCAGTCGAACATGTCGATGCCATGGGCGACTGCCTCGATCAGGCCGATCGGATCGCCGATACCCATGAAGTAGCGGGGTTGATCGGCTGGTAGGTGTGCCATCGCAGCGGCAAGTGCCGGCAGCATTTCCCCTCGGGACTCCCCCACCGACAGTCCGCCAACGGCGTAGCCATCGAACCCGATCTCGACCGTGCGCTTCGCCGAGTCTTCCCGCAGTTCGACGTCGATCCCGCCCTGGACGATGCCGAACTGCGACTGGTCGGCGCGAGTGTGGGCGGCTTTGGAACGCTCCGCCCATCGCAACGTGCGTTCGAGCGCGTCGACTTGCACCTGGCGGGGTGAGGGCAGCGGCGGCACGACGTCGAGCACCATGGCGATGTCGGCGCCGAGCTGCTCTTGCACCTTGACCGAGCGCTCGGGTGACAACTCGACATAGCTGCCGTCATAGACCGACCGAAATCGGGCGTGCTCCTCGGTCACCTTGGGTTCGAGACTGAAGACCTGATAGCCGCCGGAATCGGTGAGCAAGTGGCCCGACCAGTCCATGAAACGGTGGAGACCGCCCATTTCCTCGATCAGATCGCCACCGGGTCGCTCCATGAGGTGATAAGTGTTGCCGAGCACGATGGGTGGGCCGAGGCGATCCAGGTCGGCGGTATCAAGGGTCTTCACCGCACCCCGTGTCCCGACCGGCATGAACACCGGCGTTGCGATTTCACCCCGGTGATTGCTCATGCGCCCGGCACGGGCCAGCCCGTCGGTGTGGTCGATCTCGATCTTCATTGCGCGTCTTCCTCGTGCTCGATCGGACCGGCGCTCTTGCGCTCGATCAGCATCGCATCGCCGAAACTGAGCATCCGATAGCCCTCGCTGATCGCGTGCTCGTAGAGGTCGCGCCAGCGCTGCCCCATGAAGGCGTCGACCAGCACCAGCAACGAGGAGCGGGGCACGTGGAAATTGGTCATCAACACGTCGATCACCTGCCAGTCGTACCCGCGGCTGATGAAGAGGCTGGTGTCGCCGGCGAGTTCGCCGGTAGCGGCAACCGACTCGAGGGTTCGCACCACCGTGGTGCCGACCGCAACCACTCGACGAGCCGCCCGGATCCGTTCCCATGTTTCGACCTCGACCCGGTAGCGCTCGGCGTGCATCGTGTGGTCTGCGACCTCGTCGGTGCTGATCGGTCTGAACGTACCGAGACCCACCCGAAGCTCGACGCGAGCGATCTCGATGCCTCGCGTTTGGAGCTTGGCCATCAGATCCTGGGTGAGGTGGAGCCCCGCCGTTGGCGCAGCGACCGACCCAGGCTCGCGCGCGAACACGGTCTGATAGCGCTCAGGATCACCAATTGGTTCAGTGATGTAGGGCGGCAACGGCATCTCGCCGATCCGATCCATGAGGTCGTCGTCGTGCACCGTGACGACCCGCTGGCCGTCATCGAGCACGTCGTCGACCACCACGACCGGCGCCCCATCGGTGGATCTGGGAACGAAGAGTTCGGTACCGACTTTGACCTTTCGACCAGGCCGCACCAGGGCCCGCCATTGACGGTGATGACCTGTCGGCTCCAACAACAGGACCTCGACTGACCCCTGCGTCGCCTTCACCAGGTGCAGCCTCGCGGGCAACACCTTGGTGTCGTTGACAACGAGCAGGTCACCCGGTTGCAACAGCTCGGCGAGGTCGCTCACCCTATGGTGCGCCGTCGCTTGGCTCGGCCCCCGATCCACGAGCAACCGAGCAGCGTCACGGGGCTCGGCAGGATGCTGCGCAATCGAAGTGTCTGGCAGCGAGTAGTCGAACTCGGCCGTTTGGAGTGGTGTTGCGCTCACTCGCCCAGTCAATCGCCGTCGAGCAGTTCTTGTTGACCCAGTTCTTGTTGACCCAGCTCGTGTTGGCCCTGGGCTCGTTGGCCCAGTGCATGCTGGTGCCCTGGCGGTGGCGTCAACCCGATGTGGCGCCATGCCGATGGCATCGCCACCCGCCCGCGTGGCGTGCGAGCGAGCAGCCCTTGCTGGATCAGGAACGGTTCGATGACGTCTTCCACGGTCTCGGTCGGTTCGGCAATGCTGATGGCCAGGGTGGAGAGTCCGACCGGCCCTCCCCCGAAGTGACCGCAAAGATTTTCCAGCAGTTGCCGGTCGACCTTGTCGAGCCCGAGCTCATCGATACCGAACAGCGCGAGCCCGTCGGAAGCACTCTCGGCATCGACGCGCCCGTGGCTGCGTACCTCGGCGTAGTCCTGCACGCGATGCAACAGCCGGATGGCAATTCGCGGTGTCCCCCGGCTTCGGCGTGCGATTTCGTAGGCACCTTCGGCGTCGATCTGCACGTCTCGCAATTTGGCCGCCCGCATGACGATCGCTTCGAGGTCGGCGGGTGAATAGAACTCGAGACGGAAGGAGAAGCCAAAGCGGTCTCGCAGCGGACCGGTGATCAGACCGGTTCGGGTGGTGGCGCCCACCATCGTGAACGCCTCGAGTTCGAAACGAATGCTGCGTGCCGCCGGCCCCTTTCCGAGCAACACATCGATTTGGCGGTCCTCCATTGCCGGGTAGAGGACTTCTTCGACCACACGCGGAAGACGGTGGATCTCGTCGATGAACAACACATCGCCCGATTCGAGCTTGGTGAGGATCGAGGCGAGATCACCAGCCCGCTCGATGGCGGGGCCTGAGGTGATGTGGAGATGCGAGCCGAGTTCGTTGGCGACGATGCCGGCAAGGGTGGTCTTGCCGAGACCTGGCGGTCCGCCGAACAACAGGTGATCAGCCGCCGAGCCCCGCAGTCGCGCCGCTTCCAGAATCACACTCAGCCGTTCTTTGAGTTCGGCTTGCCCAACGAATTCATCGAGCGTGCGGGGTCGCAGGCTGGTCTCGTCGAGCACACCACCGTCACGTTCAGGTTCGATGGGGTCGGGGGCGATCCACTCGTCTCTCGGCATCCTCAGCCACCGGCCAGGGCGCGCAGGGCGATCTTGAGTAGCGTTCCGGCGTCGGTATCGCCTGCTTGGAGTTGGGCGGCGCTGAGCTGTCTGGTCGCCGTTGCCACCTCGTCGGCGCTGTAGCCGAGGCTGGCGAGCGCCTCACGAACGTCGGCCAATGCACCGGTGCCACCCGAGCTGGATGCGGCCGGGGCACCGGGGTCGTCGAGAACAGGCAGAACCAGGCTCGACTTGAGATCGATCAACAAGCGTTGCGCCGTCTTCCTTCCGACGCCGGGAACAGTGCACAGTGCGTCGAGGTCATCGTTGTTCAAGACTCGGGCCAGTTCACTTGGCCCGAAGGTGGCGATGATGGCCAGTGCCAAGGCCGGTCCGACCTTGTGCGCCCCGAGCAGCCCCTCGAACGCCAGTCGCTCGTCTTTGGTGACGAAGCCGAACAACCGTTGATCGGCCTCCCAAAAATGGTGATGGATGTGCAGTACCACCGCTTGGCCTTGTTCGAGTGATGCCGCTGTCGCCGGGGTCACCGTGACGCGATAGCCAAGGCCGCCGGCATCATTCGAGGTGTCGACGATGACCTCGGCACCCGAACCGGCAAGATGGTGCTCGCGTTCGACGATTCGTCCGCGTAAGAGACCGATCACGGGCATTCCGTTTCTTTGGTGTTGAGTTGAGCCGAGTTCATCGTTTGCCAACCGCCGGTCGACCAGGATGCAGGCCAGTGGGATCGTGCGCCAGATGGCACAGCGCCAGTGCTGCGGCATCGGCTGCATCGGCAGGGCGAGGCGGCGCAGAGAGATGCAGCAAGGTCTGCACCATGGTGGCGACCATTGCCTTGTCGGCGCGACCGTCGCCGGTGACCGCTGCCTTGATCTGGTTCGGCGAGTATTCAACGACAGGGACACCACGTATGGCTCCCTCTGACATGGCGAGCCCAGCAGCCTGGGCAACACCGACCGCGCTGTGCAGGTTGTTCTGGAAGAACAACCGCTCGACCGCAAGCACGCCGGGGCGGAACTCTTCGAACAACAGCGCGATCTCGCGACGCAGCTCGGCCAGGCGCATCGGGGTTTCGAGATGGCGATCAGTGCGGATCACGCCCATGGAAATGGCACGCCCGCCACCTCGGCGGCCGGGCTCGATCACGGCGTAGCCGCACCGAGTGAGGCCAGGGTCGATTCCGAGGACGAACATTTGTACGACGGTAGCCGAGCTGAAGTAGCTTCACGTTCATGCCAGCGCCACATATCGATCTCCATGACCACCGCAGCTTTGCCGGCTCACAACCGCATGACGCCTTTGATTGGCTGCGAGTGAATGATCCGATACATCGCCATGCCGAGCCAGCCGACGAGGGCCCAGGATTCTGGGCAGTGACCGGCTACGACGACGTCAAACAGGTTGGCCGCGATGCCGAGCGATTCTCCTCGTCACCAACCATCATGATGGCCGATGCCACCGAGCGCACCGAGATGGGTGACCACGTCATGATGCTCATGGCGGACCCTCCGGTTCACACGGCCATGCGTCGCCTCCTGAGCCGCGAGTTCACTCCCCGATCAGCAACGTTGCTGGCTCCCCGAGTTGCCGAGCTGGCAACGCAAATCGTCGACGCCGTTCTTGATCGAGGAACCGGCGAGTGCGACCTGGTCACCGATCTCGCCGGTGAGATGCCCAGCTTTGTCATCGCCGAGATCCTTGGCATACCGCTCGAAGATGGCCGGGCGCTCTACCACCTCACCGAAGCGCTCCATTCCTCGCGCGAGGCCGTGGGTGTCGAGGCACAGCAGGCTGCATTCGGCCAGATGTTCGCCTACTCCCAAGAGGTCTACGCCGACCGGACCGCCAACCCCACCAACGACCTGTCGTCGCTCCTCGCCTCGGCAGAAATCAACGGCAAACCAACCGACGAGATCGACTTCTTCCTGTGGTTCTTGCTTCTGGTCGACGCCGGTGGCGACACCACACGCAATCTCGTCGGCGGCGGGATGGCGGCACTCTTCGAACACCCGGACCAGCTCGCCCTCCTGCGTTCAGATCCTGTTGGCCTGATGCCAACCGCCATCGAGGAACTGCTTCGCTTCGTCAGTCCGGTGATCTACATGCGCCGCACTGCGACCGTTGCCACGCAGCTGCGCGGCGTCGACATTGCCGCCGGCGACAAGGTCATCATGTTCTACGGCGCCGCAAACCGAGACCCTGACGTCTTTGACCGCCCGCACGAACTCGATCTGACTCGTACGCCCAATCCGCATGTTGCCTTCGGTGGTGGCGGACCCCACTTCTGCCTCGGCGCTCACCTGGCACGAATCGAGATCGGCGCGCTGTTGAGCGAGATCGTCACCCGACTTCCCGACCTTGCTCCCAACGGTCCGCCGTCCTGGATGGCTTCGAACTTCATCTACGGCCCGACCAGCCTTCCGGTCAGTTTCTCGACCATTTGAGATTCGACCGTCCCTGCCGATAGAGCAGGGTGACTGAACTCTTTCGCGCTACCTCACCACCGGCCAAGCCTGAACTGATCGCCAACGTCGCCGGCGTGAGCCGGTGGTTCGGCGATGTGCAAGCGCTCACCAACCTCACGATCGAGGTGCCAAAGGGCGCGATCACGGTGCTGCTCGGACCGAACGGCGCCGGAAAGACAACGGCGATCCGCATGATCACCGGAGCCCTCGCTCCGCAGGAGGGAGCGGTCGAGGTCTTCGGACTCGATCCGGCTCGCTCCCGTGGCGAAGAGGTCAGGCGCCGCTGCGGCGTGGTCAGCGCGAAGCCATCGCTCTATGACCGTCTCGATGGTTGGGACAATCTCCGCTACGCCGCCGAGCTCTACGGGCTCGGTCGCGGAACTGCGGCCGATCAACGGATTCTCGAAGCCGCCAGCGAGTTCGGCATCGACGCCGCCCTCGACCACCAGGTCGGCGGCTACTCGACGGGCATGAAGACCCGCCTGGCTCTGGCTCGCTCGATCCTTCACGAGCCTGATCTGCTCCTCCTGGACGAGCCGACCTCGGGTCTCGACCCAGAGTCAGCCATGGCCGTCCTCGAGCTGATCAGGACCATGACCAGCGAGGGTCGCACCGTTCTCATGTGCACCCACCTTCTGCTCGAAGCCGAGGGTCTCGCTGACCACGTGGTCGTCATGCAACACGGAACGAGCCTCCTCTGTGGCGAGCCCGATGAACTCGCCAGTCGTTTCTGGCCCCAACAAGTCGTGCGTATCGGGGCTACCAACGGACCCGAACTCGACATCTTGGCAACCTCCGCCGGCGTGACCAGCTACGAACGGTCGGATTCGATCGCCTCGCTCGAGGTCGATCGGATCGAACGAGTGCCGGAGTTGATCAGCCTCCTGGTTCGGCGTGGCGTTGCGATCACCGCCGTCAGCCCCTTCACCCCAACGCTCGAAGACCTCTACTTCGCCGTGCGACGCCAAAGCGGTTCGACCGTTGATGAAGTGCCACCGCCAGCGGCGTCCTCGGGTCGCCCGACACGTCGTTCAACCAGCTCGGAGATGTCACGATGACCACGATCGACCCCAACGCGGCGACCGTCGCCTCGCCCCGAGACAGCGACGACGGCAACGAACGCTTCGATCGAAGCCGCATGCTCACGGTGGCCCGAACCGACCTGAAGCAGCTCGTGCAGGCCCGGGACTTCTGGTTCCCGATGATCCTGCTCGGCAGCTTCTTCTTCGTTCTCATCCCCTTGTTCTTGTTGCTCACGATCACCCAGATCGGTTCGGTCGAGACCGTGGCCAAGGTGTCGCAATCGCTCGACATGCTTCCGCCGGCGGCTCAGGCACAGATCGTCGGCGAGACGCCTGAAGGCCGCACCGGCTATGCCCTTGCGGTCTTCCTGTTCGCCCCCATTGCGGTGATCGTGCCGCTGACGATTTCTACTGCTGTTGGCGCTTCGACCATCGTTGGCGAGCGCGAACGCGGCACCGGCGAGTTCTTGGCCCATTCCCCAGCCAGCGCGAAGGAGATCTACATCGGCAAGCTGATCGCGAGCCTCATTCCCGGCTATGTGACCACCGCAGTGGGCTTTGGCCTCTACTCGCTGATCGTCAACCTCACCGTCGGTCCTGAAGTCGGCGGCTGGTTCTTCCCCACGTATCAGTGGTGGGTCATGATCTTGTGGGTGCTGCCACCCTTCCTGGCCATCTGTCTGTCGCTCGTACTGCGGCTCTCGGCCAAGGTCAAGTCCACCGCAGCGGCGCAGCAGGCCTCGGGACTGGTCAGCCTGCCGTTGATCATGATCGCCTACAGCCAGTCGACGGGCGTCCTACTCGGCGCAGGCAACATGCCGTACTACGTCGGCGCCGTCGCCTGGGTCATTGCGCTGTTCAGCCTCCACCGAGGCGTCCGCTCGGTGACCCGCTCACGCCTTCTTGGTGTTGCCGGCGGCATCTAGCGTCTTGGCCCCGGCGGTGGCGACACCGCCGGCTGCAAGCAACGCCAAAGCGATCAGCACCACACCCAAGCCGCTGCCGGTGAACGGCAGCGATGGCGTTGGTCATCTCCACGCCGTCGGCCAGGTCCGGGGAGACGATTCCTGCGACTTCGATGATCTCGCTTTCTGCGTCCGCTACAGACCTCGCCCTCCGACGCAGCAGCAACGCCCGGCAGCAACAAGGCGCTGACCCAAACGTCAGAGTTCGGCGAGCACCGCGTCGGGAATGTCGGCGTTGGAGAACACGTCCTGGACGTCGTCATGATCATCGAGCGCATCGACGATCCGCAGCATTGCGTTGGCGCCCGCGACATCTGCGATCGGCACCATGTTGGTTGGCACCATCGAGCTGTCCTCTTCGAGGACTTCGATACCGGCCTCTTCCAGTGCCGCTCGCAATGGATGGAGATCGCTTGGTTCGCAGACGACCTCCCAATGATCGTCGAGGTCGTGCACGTCTTCGGCGCCGGCGTCGAGTCCGACGAGCATGACGTCTTCCTCTGACGCCGACTTCGACACCTTGATCGTGCCTTTGCGCTCGAACTGCCAGGCGACCGCTCCTGGCTCGGCCAGCGAGCCGCCGTTCTTCGACAGGAGCGAGCGGATCTCCGAGCCCGTGCGATTCCGATTGTCGGAGAGGACTTCGATCAGCAACGCAATACCACCCGGGGCGTATCCCTCGTAGGTGATCGATTCATAGTTGATGCCCTCCAGCTCACCGGTGCCTCGCTTGACCGCCCGCTCGATGGTGTCGAGCGGCACCGAGGCGTTGCGGGCCTTTTGATACATGGTGCGGAGCGTGGCGTTGGTGTCGAGATCACCGCCGCCCTGACGGGCCGCCACTTCGACCTGCTTGATCAACTTGGCGAAGAGCTTGCCACGCTTGGCGTCGGCTGCACCCTTCTTGTGCTTGATCGTTGCCCATTTGGAGTGGCCAGACATTGCTCACCTCTGCTGGAGAATGGAGTGGGAGGCCGAGTCTAGATGGACTCGACAAAGAGCCGGTGCAGACGGTCATCGTCGGTCAGTTCCGGATGAAACGAACTGGCCAGGACGCTACCGGAGCGGACCAGCACGGGGGTGTCACGAGCGGTTGCCATCACTTCGACCGACGGTCCGACATCGGTGACGACTGGCGCCCTGATGAACACGGCGGTGAATGGCTCGCCCTCGATCTCGCAAATCTCGAGATCGGCCTCGAACGAGTCGATCTGACGGCCGTAGCCGTTGCGCCGAACGGTGATGTCGATCGCCGCGAACGACGTCTGGCCGACGATGCCATCGAGGACGTGGTGCGCCAACAAGATCATCCCCGCACAGGTGCCGAAGGCCGGCATCGCCGCATCGAGTCGGGCCGTCAGTGGTTCAACGAGTCCTTGCGAGACGAGCAGTTTGCTCATCGTCGATGATTCGCCGCCCGGCAGGATCAGCGCGTCGACGCCGTCGAGATGCGCTGGCGTGCGCACCTCGACGGCGTTGACACCAAGGCGATCCAGTGTGTCGATGTGCCGGGCAAAGGCGCCCTGGAGCGCCAGTACTCCGACCGTCCGCGAACTCACCAGCCGCGTTCGGCAAACTTGACGGTGTCATCCATGCCGATGCCGGTCATTGGTGCACCGAGACCACGACTGACCTTGGCGAGCACGTCGGCATCGCGGAAGTTCGTGGTTGCCTCGACGATGGCCCTGGCGCGTGGCGCCGGATCGTCCGACTTGAAGATCCCGGATCCGACGAAGACGGCCTCGGCACCCAGCTGCATGGCGAGCGCCGCGTCGGCAGGCGTTGCGATGCCACCGGCACAGAACATGGGAACGGGAAGTTTTCCGGTCTTGTTGATCTCCTGCACGAGCGGCAGCGGCGCCTGCAAACGCTTTGCCCACTCGAAGAGTTCGGCTTCGTCAGCCTGGGTGATCTTGCGAATGTCCCCGGTGATGCTGCGAAGATGGCGAACCGCCTCGACGATGTTGCCCGTGCCGGCTTCACCCTTCGAGCGGATCATGCATGCCCCCTCGGAGATCCGGCGGAGTGCCTCTCCCAGATTGGTGGCGCCGCAGACGAACGGCACGGTGAACGCAAACTTGTCGATGTGGTGGGTCTCGTCGGCCGGCGTCAGGACCTCAGACTCATCGATGTAGTCGACACCGAGCGCCTGAAGAATTTGGGCCTCGACGAAATGACCGATGCGAGCCTTTGCCATGACCGGAATGGTGCAGACCGCCTGGATGCCCTGAATCATCTCGGGGTCACTCATGCGCGACACGCCGCCGTCGCGACGGATGTCAGCCGGCACCCGCTCGAGCGCCATGACCGCAGTGGCGCCGGCATCTTCGGCGATCTTGGCCTGCTCGGCATTGATGACGTCCATGATGACGCCACCTTTGAGCATTTCGGCCAGGCCGCGGTTGACTCGAATATTTGCGTTGGTGGAAGAGGTCTCGCTCATGTCGGCGATTCTATGAGTGGCCTGCAATGTGGCGGCTCACCCGCAGGCCACTTTGTCAGACTGCGAGGGCAGGGTGACAGCTGCTAAGGCAGGGTGACAGCTGCTAAGGCAGGGTGACGTTGCCCTCTTCGGGGAACAGCACCCAGGTTTGGCCAGGAGTCAGCAAGATCGGATCGCCGTTCCCGTCCACGTAGGTCGGCTGTGACGTTGCGCTCTCGCGGCTCCACGTGCCCTCGATCAGGTGTCCGTCGGTGAGCACCATCACCGGACCCGTTCCGACTGATTGGAGTTCGGCCGAGGCACGATCGGCCGGGCTGATCGAGTAGTCGACGATCATGATCACCACGTTCTGCGGTGCCAGCTGATCGCCGAGGACGGTGGTGTGCGGCCGCCCGTCTTGGGTGCGCAACCAGCCACCGCTTGTTTCGTCCCACGTATGGGTGACGGTTGGCGTGCCGCGATAGTCGATCGTGACCGGGCCAACGATTTCGACAGCGTCGGCTGGGAGTTCGTCGCCCTCGCCACGGAACTCGAACCACGGCAGCGGCGGCTCGGCGTCCTCAGGAGCAAAGGCGAAGAGATCAGGAGTGTTCACGTAGTAGTTGTGCGGCGCCCGCCGCGAGCTGTCTCGGAAGTACACCGAGCGACTCATGGCGGTGACTTCGATGATCGGCACCGAGCGGAGCCGGGACGCGACATAATTGTTGCCCCCCGATGAGGCGTACAACGGCGTATTGAACCCGCTGACCAGGTCGAAGTCAGACGTACGACTCGATCGGACCGGACCAACCGGCGATGGTTGACTGGAGTGGAACACTGCGGCAAACCGCGTGACGCCTTCGGTCAACATCTCGAACACGATGTCGGCTTGTCCCAGTCCGGTCTGGGGGCGCGCCTCGGCGAAGTTGTCGATTTTCACGACCAAGGCCGGGCCGGTCAGTTCCTCGGCTACCGGCAGTCCGGTCAGCGGCGCGACCGGACCATCGGGGATCGCCTCGACCGTGGTGGTGGTTGCCGGTGCGGTCGATGTCGTGGTCGGTGCCTGTGTGGTCGTGGTGGTGCTTTCCTCGGCGGCGTCGCTGGCGCTTCCGCTGCACGAAGCGGCGAGCAGAGCGAGAACGAGCGCGACCGCGGGAAGCGAACGTAGGGACGTGCGGGTCATCAGATCTCCTCGAGAACGTCGATGCGGAGATCGAGCGAATGTGATGGAACGAGCGCCGTTGCCGGCGGAACGAGCCAAAGGTGTGCGTTACTCGGTGAAGCCGCCATCGGCTTCACGGTTCCCGACTTCAACGTCGCCAACGCCGACGCGAGACCCGGTGGATAGCGTGTGATCCCTACCGCCGCCTGGTCAGCAAGCAGGTCGCGGTCCTCGTCGAACAGTGACTTCGAGCGAGTGGCAACGAACGACTCGAATGGCTTGAAGACGCCGCCCGAACACCGCTCGAGCAGCGCTGCGACTGCGGTAGCGAGTTCGGCGTCGCCGTCTTTGGCTCGCACCAACAACTCGGCTACCACGCCTTCGAGTTCCATCCGATCAAGCGAGGCAACGAGTCCCTGTGTGATCACGACGGTGACGCCTGCGGGGTCGGCAACCGTCATCGCATTGAGCGCGTGATCATCGACCACGGTCACCGTTGGTTCGACGACGCCAGTCGACAGACTCAGCCCTTCGACCAGGTTGATCAAGCGGGCGTGAGCAATGGGATCGGGCGATCGGCCAGACACCGTCGACAGCACCTGGGTGGCGGGGTTCTTGACCTGTTGGAGCACGATGACAGAACCGACGACGAGCCCGGCAACGATGCCAACAGCGAGCCCGACGAACCACGGAACGCCGAGCAGGAGAAGGATCAACACCAGCGGCGTCGCCAGCACAAGCGCGAGGACGCCGATGATCACGAGCAACATGGAGCGAAGGAGCGGGTTGGAAGTCAGCGGGATGCCTCCGGGACGAATTCGGTCAGGTTACCCGAGCAGGCGTTCGTAACGAGCGAGGTACGCGTCGACGAGGCGTTCCATGGCAAAGGCGTCGGCCCGCTCCCGCCCCCGTTCGATCTGTGCCTCGACCGGTGCGGAGCGCTCGAGCGCCCGCATCACTGCCCTGGCCAACGCTTGTGGGTCACCAACGGCGAAGAGATCGGCGTCGGATCCGTCTCGGCTCGTGACTCGGTAGGCCTCGATGTCGCTGGCAACGACGGGAGTGCCCGCAGCCATGCCTTCGAGCAGCACCACGCCAAAGCTTTCACCACCGAGCGACGGTACGCAGAAGACGTCGGCGGCCTTCAGCGCCGCCAGCTTGTCGATTTCGGTCATGGGACCCAACCACACCAGTCGATGGTTGTCTGCGTGTGCTGCCTGCAGCGATTCAGTCTCGAGGCCGTGGCCACCGATCCAGATCGTGACGTCTTCCGGCACCAATCGGGCCGCCTCGAGCAGCACGGAAAGGCCCTTGCGCGGCTCGTGACGAGCGAGGAAGAACACCGTTGGACCCGCCGTCGGCGCAGGCGATGCGTCAGCAAAGCGGTTGACCTCGATGCCGTTGAACAACACTTCGCAATCGCTGCCGAGGTGGCGCCGAGCCATCGATGCTGCCTCTTCCGATACTGCGACCCGCACATCCAATCGTGTGACCAAGCGTCGCAGGAGGGGCCGCATGTAGCGGTACACCGCGATTTCGCCACTCGCGTGGAACGTGCCCACCAAGGGCACCGGCTTGACCACGATCGCCGTGAGTGTTGGGCCGGGGGCCAGGGGCTCGTGGAGATGCAGCAGGTCGAACCGCTCATCCCAGATTGCGCCCAACGCACGAAGTTGGGCCGCCGGGTCGGGAGCGACGGGAGCGAACGAACCGTTTTGCGCGTAGGGCATCGAGTTGCCAAGCGGTGTGATCCATGGTTCGGGCGGGAGTCCGTCACACGGGGCCAGTACCTGTACGTCGGTCCCCTGTGCCCGCATCGATCGAGCCAAACCCAAGACCTGCGACTGCACACCGCCCCACACACCCATGCTGTACGGGCAGATCATTCCGATACGCACACCGCACACCCTAGGGAGTTCAGCTGAAGAGCGGCTCCAGTACGTGCCACTGGTCCGGCGCCTGTTCGATCAGCCGCTCGAACTGATGGGCAAGCAGTTGGGTGACGCGTGCGAGTTCGGGTTTGAGCGCAACCGACCGATCGACTCCGATGCGATCACCGATCACACAATGATGGCCAAGATACCGATGCTGGCGGTCGGCGTTCGCGAAGTAGACAGCGCACGGGTGCAGCGGGGCTCCTGTTCGACGAGCGAGCATCGCCGGTCCAGCGGGCAGCGTTGTCGAACGGCCGAAGAAACTGACTTCGATCCCACCGCCAGCGAGGTCCCGGTCGCTCACCAAACACACGACGTGGCGTTTCCGGACGGCCTCGGCCAATGCTCCGAATGCTGCACCATCGGCGGGGATGACGTGCACCCCATACGACGACCGTAGGTCGGTGAACCACTCGAAGAGATCGTCGGGCTTGATCCGCTCGACCACCGCACTGACGGGTATACGGGCCACTCGGCCGAGGTAGGCGGCCGCCCATTCCCATCCGCCCAAGTGAGGCAAGGCAAGGATGGGCCCGCTGCCTGCCGACCGAGCAGCGCGAATGTGCTCGAATCCGGTGACCTGCAAGCCACGTTCGAGCGTGTCGGCGTCGAGATGGGGCATCCGAAGCGTCTCGGCCCAATACCGGGCATACGACGCCATCCCGGCCCTCACCATTCGGTCGAGGTCTTCGGGGTCGAGGTCGGGCCGCACCACCGAGAGGTTCGCTCCCAGCACTTCGGCACTTCCTGATCGCCGAGCGCCGAGCGCGAACCCGAAGATCTCGGCCAGTGACACCAAGCCCGACAGCGGCAGGGTCTTCCCAGCGACAGCACCGGCGCGATACAGCAGCAGTTCCTTGCTCGGCCGGTTCTTTCGAGGCACTGCGCCCTACCGGTTCAGCGCCGACGGCTACGCGCTGGTGAGCGTCGGGTTCGCCGAGCGGCGCGCGCTTGGCGCCGACGATTGGCCGATGGGGAGCGGCTCGGAATCGGCCGGTCGACACTCGCCTGCTTCCAGACCTTCACGAAACGAAAGACCGCAGTGGCCGCGGTGAGAGCGAACATCAGCCATAGCACCGGCACCAGGAACTCGTTGAAAAGCAGCCCGAGGCCGAGAACAACGAATCGCTCCGCTCGTTCCATCAAACCGCCGCGAGCATCGAAGCCGAGCGATTCGGCCTTGGCCCGCTCGTAGGACACCAACGAAGCCGCGATGTAGAGACCAAACGGCAGCAGCGCCATCCGAGGGTCATATCCCCCGCCACCGCCGGCGAGGTACCAGCCGGCACCGGCAAACAACAATCCGTCGGAGAGGCGGTCAGACACCGAGTCGAAAAAGGCGCCCCGTGGGCCGGAGGTTCCGCCGGCCTTGGCCACCGCTCCATCGAGTGCGTCGGGCAGGCCGGTGAGCACGAGCAACAAGAACGCCACCCGAAAGTTGCCAGTTCCGATCGCAACTGCGCAGCCGGCAGCCATGGCAACGCCGAGCCCGGTGATCACGTCAGGCGAGACGCCGATTCGATGCAGCGTGTGCCCAACAGGCGACACGAGCTTCTCGAAGTTGGTGCGGAACGAGCCGTCGAACATCGGCTCAGGGTAGCGGGTGCTTGCAAAGCAGAGGTCGAGCAAGCACTAGAGTGCCGTCATGGCCGATCGATACGACGCACTGACCCCGACCAATCTCATCGCAACCCTGCGCTCATTCGAGCGCCGGTACACAGCGGTCACCGGCCCAATGCGCAGCGACCCCGACCTCATCGATCGGGCCGACGCTCCTGGTCCCGATGGCGACTCGATGATCACTCTCTGCAACAGAGCGCTGCGTGCCGTCTCGATGCTCGGCGCCGAGGCCGTTCGTATTGCCACCCACGTCGAACCCGTCAGCCCGGCAGCGGCGTTCGACCCCGACACCTGGGCCGATGGCTCGGCCCCAGCAGCAACGATGACCGAGGCCACCGACGTCATCGCCAGCACGGCGAACGAGTTGGCCGACAAGCTCGACGGTCTGAGCTCAGACGAATGGAACCGCTCCTCGTCGATCACCGGGGGCGGTTCGATCACACTGGTCGAGGTCGTGGCCGCGATCGCCCGGGAGGGAGTCGAAACCCTGCGACGAGCCGAGCGCCAGCTCGAATGGCTGCGTTCATAGTGGTCTGTGTTCGTCGGAAGAACTCAAGCGTCGAGGTCTGACCAATCTTCGGGATTGTCCTCGACGAATTGCTCGACGATGGATCCGTCCACGCCATCCACCAAGACGAGACCACGCTTCGTCGGCGGATTGTCGGCCGAGTAGAGCAGGATTCGCCACGTCGGGCGGCTGAGGATGCCTCGCCAGCCCAGTTGCGCCGAGGCGTGACCGACGGGGAATCCGACCTCCCGACCCGAGGCCACGAGTGCATCGCGCTCGTCGATGTCGAGGTTCACACCGGCAACGATGCTGTACACACCAACGATGGCCAGAATGATCCCGGCAGCGAGGATGCCTCGGTTCATCAAGACGCCCTCGCCGTTGATCTGGTAGCCGACGACCAAACAGGCAGCGATGCCGAGATACAAGATACCTGGGACTCGACGCCGGTTGTTGTTGGGAAAGAGATAGTCCTCGTGATCGACCATGCCCGGCTGAAGGTCAGCGGGCAGTTCATCGACATGCTCGGGCAGGCTCGAGTCTTCGGGTTCGCTCACGAGGGGAACGGTAACGACTCAGGCCACGCTTCGCGTAGTCGTAGCCAGGTATCACGCAACGTCATCGGCAGAACCCGGGTCTCGGCCACTGCCGTCATGAAGTTGGTGTCGGCGTTCCACCGAGGAACGACGTGGACGTGAAGATGATCGGGCTCGGATCCCCCACCAGCGGTGCCCTCGTTGAGCCCGACGTTGAGCCCTTGCGGTCGAAAGGCTTTTTGTACTGCATGCGAAGCGAGTCGAACGGTCCGCCACAGCTCGTCATAGGTGGCAGCATCGAGTCGGTCGAGACCCTTGGCCTTGGCGATCGGCAGCACCATGCAATGACCCGACGTGTAGGGATAGACGTTGAGGACACAGAAGGTCCGCTCGCCTCGCCACACGATGTAGGTCTCGTCATCGGGTAGGCCCGACTGTTCGATCGCCTCGAACAACGATGTGCCAGGAACCCGAGCCGGTTCGTTGAGCGGTTGCCCATCGGCCGCATTGCCAGTGCCGAAGGATGCCAACTTCCAGCCGGCCCAGAGACGATCCAGCTCAGCCACGATCGTCAGTGCCCACGATTGTCAGTGCCCACGATTGTCAACTCCATGGCTCTCAGGCGTGGCTCTCGATATCGGCCTGGACTCGGGCGATGAAATCGTCGATCGGTACGTTGCGCTCGACATCGCCGCCCCGTGGATTCACCCCGGCCGTGTCGGCCTCGACGTCGTCACCACCGACCACGAGGACGTAAGGCACCTTGTGAGTCTTGCCGTTGCGGATGCGTTTGCCGAGCTGGTCACCAACAACGACCTCGGAACGCAACCCGAGACCGGTGAATCGGTCGTTGAGCCGGTTGGCGTACTCGATGTGATCATCTGACACCGGCAGCACCTGGACCTGGGTGGGTGCAAGCCACACCGGGAACGCCCCGGCGAAGTGTTCGACCAGTACACCGAAGAATCGCTCGACCGAACCAAAGAGCGCCCGATGCAACATGACCGGACGGTGGGCAGCCCCATCGTCTCCGATGTACTCCAGTTCGAATCGCTCAGGCAGGTTGAAGTCGTACTGAATCGTCGACAACTGCCAGGCCCGACCAATGGCATCTCGCACCTTGATATCGATCTTCGGTCCGTAGAACGCGCCGCCACCCTCGTCGACCTCGTACGGGATCGCCTCGGCAATCAGCGCGTCTCGCAGATGCTCGATGGCATTGTTCCAGCCCTCATCGGTACCAACGGACTTCTCGGGCGGGCGAGTCGACAACATGGCCTCGAACTCCTCGAACCCGAAGGCACGGAGAACCGACAGCACGAACCCGAGCAGGCTTCGGATCTCACCGTTCGCTTGTTCCTCGGTGCAATAGATGTGGCTGTCGTCTTGGGTGAAACCACGAATGCGAAGCAACCCATGTAACGCTCCAGAGAGCTCGTAGCGATACACGGTGCCCAGCTCGAAGAGCCGCAGGGGCAGTTCTCGATAGGACCGCTGGCGCGATTTGTACACCAGGTTGTGCATCGGGCAGTTCATTGGTTTCGGGTAGTACTTGCCGTTGTCCATCTCCATCGGCGGGTACATGGAGTCGGCGTAGAAGTCGAGGTGACCGGAGATCTCGAACAGCTTTGCGTTGGCCAGATGCGGGGTGTACGCAAACTCGTAGCCGCCATTCTGGTGACGGTCGCGTGAGTAGTCCTCCATCAGCTTGCGCACCACCGCACCCTTGGGATGCCACACCGCCAGCCCGCCGCCGAGTTCGGAGGGGAACGACAAGAGATCGAGCTCGTTGGCCAGTTTGCGGTGATCACGCAGCGCCGCTTGCTCGAGCCGATCGAGGTGCTCCGCCAGCGCCTTCTTCGAGTCCCACGCGGTGCCGTAGATACGTTGGAGCATCGGGTTCTTCTCGCTGCCACGCCAGTAGGCCCCGGCAACGCTCATGAGTTTGAAGTGGCCGAGGTGGCCGGTGTGGGGAACGTGCGGGCCGACGCACATGTCGACGAAGGCATCGGTGTTGCGGTAGAAGCTGATGATGTCGCCGCCGGCCTCGGTGGCCAGCTCGTCATCAGCAGCAAGCCCGCCGCCTCCGCCCGACACGGCGTCGATGATGCTCTGTTTGTAGGGATGCGCCGCCATGAGTTCGAGCGCGTCAGCCGGGGTGGCCTCAGTCCGTACGAACGGCTGCCGAGCCTTGATGATCTCGCGCATCTTGGCATCGATCGCAGCCAAGTCGTCGTCGGAGAAGGTGGCCTTCGCCGGCAGTTCGAAGTCGTAGTAGAAGCCGTCGGCGATGGCTGGGCCAATGGCGAAGGTGGCACCGGGGTACAGCTCGAGCACTGCCTGTGCGAGCACATGGGCAGTCGAGTGCCGGATGGTGTGCAGCCCCTCGGGTGCACTCGGGGTGACGATGGCAACGGTCTGACCGTCGGCGAGCGGCACGTCGAGATCTTGCTCGTCTCCGTCGACCACGGCGATCAGGGCATCTTTGGCCAGGCGGCTGCCGATGCTCATGGCGAGGTCGGCCGCTGTCGACCCCTCGGGGAGGGATCGAACAGATTCGTCGGGAAGTTTCACGCTGATCTCGGACACGGCGCAAAGTCTACGGCTCGAATCTCGGCGGGGACTGCCATTT
>JBBQUN010000040.1:0-23910 GCA_038212405.1 Acidimicrobiales bacterium
ATGACGACGATGCCGGGGTCTTCGAGCGAGAGATCGAAACCGGTGAAGCGGCGGGGTGCGAGAAACAGTGACTCCATGGCGTCGGTCTACTACGGCGAGCTCCCGTCTGGCGAACGACGGTGGTCTTCCTTCGACGCCCTCCTCCCGGCTGGTGCCGGCCGCTCGGTCGGCGAGGTTGTCGTAGAAGTCGAGCATCGTCAACCCGACGTGAGGATCGGCCAGGGCGCCGGCAACGAAAGGCGTCGCAATCTCCCTCGCTCGGTCTCCGTCGGCATCGATCACCATCGATGCGAAAACGGTCATCCGGTGGGAATCGTCGGAGCGGTTGGCAGCGTCAGAGCGATCGGCGCTGCGGTTGGCAGCGTCAGAGCGGTCGGCGGCGGCTGCGCCGAGGATGGGTCCGCTGGTGAAGAAGCAGTCCTCGATCAGCCAGAACTCGTCGAAGCCCAGCGCTCGGCCGTTCGGGCGTGGTCAACGACGACGCCAGCCGAGAACTCTCGATGGAAGAACAATCCGTAGTCGGTCATGGGCCGGTCGCAACCTCACGATCGGGTTCTGACGACCATCCCGACCATGAGCCAACGTAGAGCTTGGGTCGACCGAGCCCGGCGTGTTCGGCAGCGAGGATGTTGTTGCATGCACTCACGCCCGAGCCGCAGTAGATGATGGCCTCGCTTGTGACCCCGGCCTGGTCGAAGCGTTTGGCCAGAGCGGCCTTGGCCAGGAACCGACCGCCGTTCAGCGGACCGTCGATGTTCGATGGGAACGGCAGATTGATGGCGCCCGGGACGTGGCCGGCCTGCGGGTCGATCGGTTCGACTTCGCCCCGGAATCGCTCGGCCGCTCGACTGTCGACCACCACGCCTCCGTCAGCAATGTGCGCGGCAACATCATCGGCATCGACCATGACGCCGTCGGGCCATGTGGTGACGGCCCGCTCGGCCGCAACCGCTGGGGTGGCCTCGCCCGATTCGAGCTGCGCCTCACCGTTGGCCTCGATCCATGCACCGATCCCGCCGTCGAGCAACGCTGCGTCCCGCCCCAGGATCCGCAGCATCCACACCAGTCGTCCGGCAATCATTCCGCCGGCATCGTCGTAGGCGACCACTGTTGCCCCATCGCCGATGCCTTCCGCACCAAGGCCAACAGCGAACACCTCGGGTGTCGGCATCGGGTGCCGCCCGACGCCAGGCGCCGCCGGCGCTGCCAACACGGTGTCGAGATCGATGAACCTCGCACCGGGAAGATGGCCCGCCAGAAAGGCATCGTGACCCACCCGACCGTCGAGATAGGAGCGAACGTCGCACACCACGACATCGTCGTGGCGCAGGCGCTGTTCGTCGAGCCATTCGAGGCTCACGATCGGGTCGATCATCATCGGCCGGCCAGGTAACGATCGGCGAGATCGCTGAGGGTGGCGTAGAACTCATCGATGCACTCGTCGATCACCTCGGCAACCGGGCGAACCGAATCGATGCGCCCCTGCACCTGGCCGCTCAGGGCGATGGCGGCGTTCATGTCGCCACCGAAGTAGAGGTCGAGGGCGTTGCCGAAGTCGCCGAACACATTGTGCTCGGCGAATTGCAGGGCGAGCGTCTTGTCGGTCTTGATCGCCCGGAGGGCGGGGGAGTGGCGTTGGTTGAGGAAGACCGTGTCGGTCTCGGCTCCGTTCACGATCGCCTGCTTCCAGTTGTCGTGCACCGGGCTCTCGGTCGCCGACACCATGCGCGTGCCCATCTGTACCGCCTCGGCGCCAAGCGCGAACGCCGCCGCCATGGAGCGGCCATCGACAATACCGCCGGCCGCAACGATCGGCACGTCGACCTTCGAACGGATCAACGGCAGCAGCACCATCGACGCCACCGGGTCGGGGTTCTTGAAGCCGCCGCCCTCACCGCCTTCGACAACCAGCCCGTCGACACCGGCCTCGACCGCCTTCATGGCGCCCTTCAGGGTCGGCACCACATGGAACACGGTCAGTCCGGCTTCCTTCAAGAGCGCGGTGTAGGCCTGGGGGTTGCCGGCTGAGGTGGTGACGAACTTGACGCCCTGGTCGATCACGAACTGGACGATGTTCGGGTCGCGAACGAAGGCTTGTGCGATGTTGACGCCGAATGGCTTGTCGGTGAGGTCGCGCATCTTGAGGATCTCATCGCGCACGCTGTCGAGCTCACCCGAGGACGTCTCGATGATTCCGAGTCCGCCGGCGTTCGACACCGCCGACGCCAGTTGGCTGCGAGCGATCCACCCCATGGGGGCCTGGATGATCGGGTAATCCACACCGAGGAGTCGGGTGATGCGGTTGTCGAACGGAGCACGGGTCTTGGTCACGCCCAGACCATGCCATGTGCATGCCTCAGCTGTCACGGCGTGTCACGCCCCGGCGGTCGCAGGAGCAGATCCCGAACTGTTCCCACTGAAGCTCATGCCGCCGAACTGTCCCCACTGAAGCCCCCGTTTGGGTCTCAGTGCCGACAGTTGGAGAGCGTGGGTCTCAGTGCCGACAGATGGGACCAACGCCGCAACTCTTCGTCGCACCAGCCGCAGTCACTCGGCGCATCGAAGCCTGGGGTTTCGGGCGGTAGGAGCTTGGTCAATCGAGCAACGAGTGAATGGTGACGGCATCGAGGTGGCCGAGGTGACCGGGACATGCCGCCAAATACTCGGCTGAGGTCTTGCGGTCCCAGCTGCGCAACTCGGCGAGACCATCGGCGATCACCCGAAGGTAGGACCGGTCGGCTGGGCCGAGCGTGTCATTGGGCGTCGGTCCGGTGAACGTGAGTACCGGTTCGCCATCGATCGAACCGACGTGCAGCAGCGAGCCGTACCAGGTCGGGTAGGGCGTGACGGTGCCAGTCTCGAGCAGTGCGGCGAGATCGATCGGCGCAACCTCGGCCTGCCGGTTTTCCTGGGCGAACACGTCTTCCATCTGGCCCAGCGTGATCCGCCACGCCCGACTCTGGGTGGCGACGAGTGGGTCAGGGGTCAGTGCCACTTTGGCAACGGCCCCATCGCCCCAACGAGCAGCGCGATGGGCAAACATCAGCTGATGTTCGAGAACGAAGGGCTGGTCGGCACTGGGAACGGTGCGATCACGAGCGCCACGTTGTATGTCGCCGGTCGTGGACATCGGTACGGACCCACCTTCGAGGTAGGCGAGAAAGCGCTGACGTAGGAGGTTGGAACCGTACGACGCGTACCAAATGGGTGTGTCGAGTTCAGTCATCGGCCGGCCCGGAAGTGAAGATCGAACGGGCCCACCGCTGGTCGCCCTCGGAACGCTCGACAACTGCAAGTGCAGGGAACAATGACTCGACCCATTCGCGTTGCTCGATCAAGAAGCCGGTGACGATGAGCGAACCGCCCAGCAGCAGACGATCGGCCACGAGATCGGCGATCGGCGCCAACTCTGCCGCCAGCATGTTGAGGACCACGAGATCGAATTGCCTCTCGATCGAACCGAGTGGAAGATCGACGATCTCGACCTCGAGATGGTTGTTGACGACGTTGCGCTGGGCAACAGCGATGGCTTCCGGGTCGATGTCGACACCCACCACGGGGTAGGCCCCGAGGGCCGCAGCGGCCATCGCCAGAATGCCGGTGCCGGTGCCGACGTCGAGAACCCGAGTCGTGTTCGAAGCGAGGCGCGTCACCGCCTCGAGGGCGAGACGCGTGGTGGGGTGGTGGCCATGGCCGAACGCCTGGGCCACCTCGATGGTGAGGAGCTGACCGCCGACCATGAGTTCCTGAGGCTCGGGCGTCGCCCACGAACTGGCATCGACTGCTGTCACCGTTGCGATCGGGCCGATGGCGAGGGCTGCCTCATCAGCAGTGGAACGATCGTCGAACCCGGCGATCAGCGACGGTCCGTCGAGCTGCTCGACTTCGGCGATCCCGGTCGTTCCCAATGCCCACAGCTGACGCCCGAGTACCTCGGAGTCAGCGCTCGCTTCGAGTGCGATCGTCAGGAGCCAGGCCATAGCATCAGGCTATTCATGAGCGAACAGACTGAGTCGACCACGCCAAGTTCCGCCGAAGACACTCCGATGCGAGCCGCTATCGATATCGGCACGAACTCGTTCCACCTCGTCGTCGCTCAGGCCGACGCCAGCGGCGGGTTCGACGTTCTCACGACCGAGAAGGAGATGGTGCGACTGGGGTCGGGCGCTCACGAAATGAAGCGCCTCCAGCCCGACGCCATCGATCGCGGTATCGCAGCCCTCCAACGCATGGCCGAGGTGGCAAAGAGTTTCGGGGCCGTCGACGTCGTTGCCGTCGCAACGTCTGCGGTCCGAGAGGCCAGCAATGGCAACGAGTTCATCGAGCGGGCACGAGTGGAAGCCGGGGTCAACATCGAAGTCATCGCCGGCATCGAAGAGGCACGACTCATTCATCTCGGCGTGCTCCAAGCCTTGCCGGTCTTCGACCGACGCCTGATTCTGGCCGACATCGGCGGTGGGAGTACCGAGCTCCTCGTCGGTCAAGCGGGCGAAGTCATCGAGGCTCGCAGCATGAAGCTGGGTTCGATCCGCCTCACCCAACGCTTCTTCCCCGATGGGGAAATGAACAAGAAGTCGATTGCTGCTTGCCGGCAGTACGTTCGGGCAGCACTCGCTCCGGTGTCGCGTGAGCTTGGTGGACATCAACCGGAGATCGCGGTTGGTTCGTCCGGGACGATCTCGACGCTGGCCGCCATGGCAGCAGCGGCTCGGGGGGAAGTCCTGCGATCGGTCAATGGGGCGGTCTTCAGTAGCGATGAACTCGAAGCCGTCATCGACTCGATCGCGGCGACCGATCGCGACAAGCGCAAGGACATCCCCGGTATCGACGAACGACGCGTCGACATCATCACCGGCGGTGCCGTGCTGCTCTCGGAAATCTTCCGTGCCTTCGATCTGACCGAGATGACCGTTTCGGGTTTCGCACTTCGAGAGGGTGTGCTCCTCGATCGGTTCGGTGGTTCTCGCACTGCTGGGCTCGATCGGCTGAGTGACCTCCGTCGAACGAACGTCGAACGGATGGCAGCCAGCCTCGACCCCGATCTTGATCATGCGGCCACGTGTGCGCATCTTGCTGGGCAGCTCTTCGACCGAACGCAACGGTTGCACCATCTCGACGCTGCTGATCGCGAGCTGTTGGTGGCGGGAGCGTTGCTGCACAACGTCGGGCTCTTCATCAGCCATTCGAGTCATCACAAGCACGGCTACTACGTGATCCGCAATACCGATCGCCTCACCGGTTTCGCCCAGCACGAGATCGAGATGATTGCGCTGATCGCCAGGTATCACCGCCGGGGTCGCCCAAAGGAGCGACACCGCGAGTTCGCCAGTTTGTCGCCGGATGATCAGCAGCGGGTCCGCATCTTGGCTGGGCTTCTTCGGATTGCCATTGGTCTCGACCGCAGCCATGCGGCTCGGGTGCAGTCGTTGCGGGTGCTGGTCGACACCGCAGCCGATCGGTCGGTGGTCACGATCGAACCGCTTGGTCATGACGACGCCGAAGACCTCGAGCTGGAGCTGTACGCCGCAACGGAGCGATCGAAACTCCTGGCCGACGCACTGGGCGTCGACATCGTGTTGCAACGTTCCTCCATTTCAGACACCACGCCATTCCAATCGGGCTGACGTCGTCGACGGTTCCACCGGCCGATTGGCGAACCGGACAGTTCGACGACGGACCGGTGTCGGCTGTGCGATGATGCCCCGCAAAGTACATGCGCCGGAGGGACTCGGGCGCCGACGAGGGATAGCACGTCATGACAGATCAAGGTGGACTGACCGGCCCCGGCTGGTATAACGCGGCCGGGGATCCTCCCGGCACGCAGCGATACTGGGACGGCTCGCAATGGCTAGGTGGACCGCAACCGGTTGGCGGCGCAGCTCCCGGAGGCGCACAGACAGCGTTCGCCGGAGCCGGTGAGTCAGCCGAGCTCGGTCAGCGATTCATTGCCTACCTGATCGATGCCGCCGCCAGCGCAGGGGTCTTCATCGCCGGATTCGCGCTCGTCGCCATCGCCGGAGCGATTGCCGATGTCTTGGCGCTGCTCATGCTGCTGGTGTGGATGGTCGCCATCTTCGGTTTTGCGATCTACAACATCTTGTACCTGCAGGGCACCACCGGCCAGACCATCGGAAAGAAGCAGCAGGGCATCAAACTGCTCGACAACAAGTCGGGTCAACCGGTCGGCGTCGGTATGGCCTTCGTCCGCAACCTCCTCGGAGGATTCCTGGGTGGGCTCTGCGCGCTCGACTACCTGTGGCTCTTCAAAGACGGTGAGCGACAGCGACTGAGTGACCAAATCCTCGATTACCAGGTCCGCAAAGCGGCCTGACGGCAGCGAGTCCGATGTCGATCAAGGGATCGGTACCGGCCACTGCAACCCGGTCGGCGCCGGGATATCCCCAACGGCCAACCGGACCAGCCAAACAATCACAACGATGGTGCCGACGGTGACCAGCAGACGATCGCTTCGGCGCTGGCCCAGGAGCCCCGGGCGGATCGCCGCTGCCACCGCAACGGCCATGAGCGGCAGCGCTGGGTACAGCGCGAGCGCACGGAGCGGATCGAGCCGCGCCATCAGAGCCGCGGATCGTGTGACTCCGCACAGCGGGCAATAGCCCCCCGTGCATCGGCGGAACGGGCAGAGCACCGGTCCATCGAGCATGACCAAGGCGCCGAGTGTCGCCGCGACGCCGACGAGCGGTCGCCACGGTCGTGTTCGGCCCGAGCGCTCTACCGCGTACGTCATGTCGACGACTGGGTTCCGGCTTTTTCGCTGGACTCGGGAAAGCAGCCGATGATCTCGGTGAGCCATGAGCGAAGGTCCAGATTGTGGCTCACGTCGGTCTGGCCAAGGCGTACGACGACGAGGTCTCGGGCCGGTACGACCACGATGAACTGCCCCTCATAGCCCTGGCAGGCAAAAGCGGCGGTGTCATCGGCCCACAGCCACCAATGCTCTCCGTACCAGCGCGCCTCGTGCACGTCGGCCTCGACTGGAGTGCGTGCGGCATCGACCCAGCCCACGGGGAGAAGACGTTGCCCGTCCCAGACGCCATCACGTAGGTAGAGGTAACCGAACCGGGCGAAGTCCTGGGCGGTGGCGTAGACGAACGAGGAGCCGATGAAGGTGCCGGCATCGTCGAACTTCGCAATCGCACTTGACATGCCGATCGGATCGAACAGCCGCTTCGTGAGGTAAGCGTTGACGGCATCGGCAAGGGCCGTGCCACGTTCGGTGCTGATCAAACGACCGCAGAGAGCAGAGACGATGTTGGTGGTGCCGCTGGCGTAGTTGAAATGGGTGCCCGGTGTGTGTAGCAGAGGGAACGACTCGGCGTACGCGGCGACGTCGTGCCGGCCCGCTCCGAACAGCATCTCGATCACGTGCGAAACCTGGTCGTCGACGTAGTCCTCGACGAATTCGAGTCCGCTCGTCATCCGAAGCAGGTCTCGGGTGGTGATCGCTCGACGCTCGTCTGCGGCCCATCGGGTGATGTTGGTGGGCTCGTCGACATCGATGAGACCGTCCCTCGTGAGTAACCCGACGAGCGCCTGGGTGATGCTCTTGCCCATCGACCACGAAATGAGCGTGCTGTCGGCGGTGATGTCGGGGCCGTAGGCCTCGGCGACGAGCTGGCCGCGGTGGACGACGACCAGGCCGAGGTTCTGATCGAGCGCAGGGTCAGGGGTCGTGCCGAATCCCCGAGCGACCAGCGCGTCGAGTCGATCGGCGTCGACATCGGTGGCAACCACGCTCGTTGGCCATGACTCGGTCGGCCATGCAACGCCATCGGGCTGTTGAGGAAGAGACGGCCGCCGGGTTGGTTTGGCAGCGAGTGGCAGATCGGTCATCTCGCCGTTCCCTTTTCTACCGGAGTGAGGGCCAATGTTCGGGCGTCGATGTCGACGGCGTCGAGTTGCACCGTGATCTCGCGGCCGAGTTCGAGATCGGCGGAGGAAATCGTGGTGACGACTGCCGGGTCGACCAGCTGGATCTTGGCCACGCCGCGTCCGTCATCGATGTTGATGACGAAGGCTCGGAAGGTTTCGCCAACGCGATCTCGCAACAGCATCGTCTCGGTGTAGTCGACGATGGCTCGCTCGAGCGCTGACTCTCGTGAGCGGGATCGCCCCATCAGTGCTGGGAGTGCATCGAGCGCTTCGACAGCCCAACTCGGTGGCGTCTCGTTGGCGTACAGCGCAAGCAGGATCTCATTGCCGAATCGGTCGACCAGGCGGCGTAGCGGAGCGGTCACGTGAGCGTAAACCGAGGCAATCGCGCCGTGTTCGTACTCCTCGGGGAGCGAACCGTTGATGGCGACATAGCCGGCACCGCGAAAGGAACGGGCTGCCTGGAGGAGGAAGGCAGCCCGGTGGGCATCGGTCGGCTCGACGGTGCGTATGAACTCGGGGTAGTCGAGGTGATCGGGCCAGTCGATGCCAAGCGCCTTTGCTTGGCGACGCAGCGAACGAAGGTCTTGCTTTCGTGTTGCGGGAAGCGTGCGAAGAATGCCGACCTTCGCTGCGACCATCGTGGCTCCGGCAACGATGCCGGTGAGCAGTGATATCTGAGCGTTCCAGTCTTCGACGGGTAACGAGGTGTCGTAGGCGAGTTCGTAGCGGCCTGAGGCCGTCCGCTCGATCTCCTGACTCGGAAGGTTCAGGCTGACGCCGCCCCGGTCGACCTCCCGGGCGAGGCGGAGCTCACCGATGCTGCGCAACGGCGCGAGTGTTGGGTCGCCGTCGTCGATCCGACGTTGGGCTTCGGCATACGAGATTGCTTCTCGGATCGACACGGTCGCCCGCTCGAGATGAGAAGTGACCGGCTCGCCCCGATTGTCCAGTTCGATCGTCCAGAGCAGTGCAGGTCGATCGACACCAGGAAGAAGACTTGCTCGATCTTCGGAGATGATCGGTGGGTGCAGTGGTGTTCGGAGGTCGGGAGAGTAGCGGGTCGTGCCCCGTTCTCGTGCTTCGGCGTCGACGAGGCCTCCGGGGTCGACGAACGCGCCGAGGTCGGCGATCGCGTAGTGAACGCGGAAGCCGTCGTCGGTGACTGAGACCACGAGGGCCTGGTCGAGATCGGTGGCCCCTGGGGGATCGATGGCAATGAAGGGAAGGTCGCGAGCGTCACGCCGATCAACCGGAGGAGGCGACGACGCCAATGCCGCAGCGAGGACTTCGGGCGGAAACGAATCCGGCACGTCGAGTTCGGCGCGAATACGGGCAAATCCCGACTCGAACTCCGAAGGGGCGTTGACCAACAGCTGCTTCACGAAGAGTCAACCTAATGGCGATGTGGCGAGTCGGTCTCGATCCAGCTCGCAGTTGTCGATCAGTCGGGGGGCGCCGACACGGGCGGCAATGAGCAATCGGCAGTCTCCGTCGAGCCGTTCAGGAACGGTCAGGGTGGCGGCGTCGACCGCGCCCACGTAGTCGAGTTCGGCCAGCGGCTCAGCGAGCACCGTGTTTGTCATGGCCGCCATGACGAGCAACGGATCATCGGAACGCCTTGCCGCTTCGAGGCCGGCATCGAGTGCTCGACGCAGCACGGTGGCCGCTGGTCGATGTTCAGCATCGAGATAGACATTCCGGCTGGACATGGCGAGCCCGTCGGCTTCACGAACGATCGGGCAGCCGATGACGTCGATCGGCATCGACAAGTCCGCGACCATGCGTCGAATCACTGCCAATTGTTGGAAGTCCTTCTCGCCGAAGAAGGCCTGACAGGTGCCAACGATCGAGAACAATTTCGCAACGACCGTGGCGACACCGGCAAAGTGGGTTGGGCGGCTTGCGCCCTCCCAGAGTTGGGAGATCTCGCCAACCGAAACGGACGTGAGCACCGGGCCGAACGGATACATCTCGTCAACGGTTGGAGTGAAGAGTACGTCGACGCCGGCTTCTGTTGCGATCTCGGTGTCGCGCTCGAGACTGCGCGGATAGGCCGAGAGGTCTTCGTTGGCGGCGAACTGGAGCGGGTTGACGAAGATGGAGGACACCACGACGTCGGTGGCGGTTCGCGCAGCACGCATGAGTGAGGCGTGGCCGTCGTGGAGGTAGCCCATCGTCGGGACGAAGCCGACGGTTTGGCCATCGGCCCGGACACGGTCGAGCCGGTTGCGGAGCTGGTCGATCGTGGTGATGCGTTCGATGGTCATGATCGTCCTTCATCAGTCGGGTTGGCAGGTAGCGCCTGCCACTGGTGGCCGGCAAGTTCGGCGGCGCGGCGGCTCAGGATCTCGTACAGCGCTCGCTCACCTGGTGGCAGATTGGCCAGATGAGCGCCAATCGTGGCCCAGTCGGCACGTGCCGCTGGACCGGTGAGCGCAGCGGCTGCTCCGAGGTTGGTGACGTTGTCGAGGGTGGCGGTCATCAACTGCCAGTAGGCCTCGATTGGCACGCCGATCTCGCCGGCCAATCGTTCGACTTGGGCACAGAGGGCGACGAGGTGATTGGCGGCCACTGCCGCCGTTGCGTGGTAGAGCGGTCGTTGGTCATCATCGACTTCGACCGCCTTGCCGCCGAGTTGGTCGACGATCGAGCGGGCAAGTGGGTCGCCGGCGATGGCGAAGACAGCTCCGGCGACGAGACGGGTTGCACCGGTGGCAGCATCGGGCAGCGAGACGAGGGGGTGGAGCGATGCGACCTTGGTGTGGGGCGAAAGATCGGTCAGAGGCCGCGATCCGGCAAGGTGCATGATGACGGCGTCACCTGGTGTGATCGACCGAGCCACGCCGGCGATGGCGTGATCGGGGACCGCAACCACGACCAGGTCGACTTCGGCGGCCGCGCTCGTCAGATCATCCTCTCTCCCCAACGAGCCTTCGAAGTGCCATCCGGACGAGCGGAGCGCAGCCGTGAGCGATCCGCCGGCGCGGCCAAGGCCGATCGTGCGGAAGCACGTGGTCGTTGCTCGATCTTCGAGGGTCATCAGTCGAGAGGTGTGATCAGGATCTGTCGTCGGCGAGGAGCGCAGCTTCGACGCGGGTGAAGATGGCTCGGAACGCATCGAGTTCGTGAGGCTCGATCTGGTCGATGAGGAAGCGACGGACATCCTCGACATGGCCGGGGGCCGCGGCGACGAGGAGGTCGAACCCCTCGTCGGTGAGGATGGCGTTGGTGCCGCGACCGTCATCTGCGCAGGTCTCACGATCGACGAACCCGCGAGCGGCCAGACGGTCGACCCGGTACGTCAGGCGAGATTTCGAGACCAGCACCTGCGAAGCCAGCTGGCTCATACGAAGGCGCCGATCCGGTGCTTCCGACAGGAAGACCAGGATTTCGTAGTCGGTCTTCGAAAGCTTCGACCGTTCCGAAAGCCCCGTGTCGAGCTGCTCTGACAGCATCGAGGACGCGTGGAGAAATCGCCTCCATGCGTCCTGTTCGTCTTCGTCGAGCCACCGCGTCATGCGTGCAGCGTACGCCCCGGGCTCCCGGCGGTGCAGCTATGGGTGACCACGAAGGGACCAACGTCACATCCTTTGGTTCATATTTGAACGAAAACGCTGATATGGTTCAAATTTCAACAAACCTGCTCACACAAGGAATTCCAGATCATGACCACGACAACTCTTCCACTCGCTGCTGGTACCTGGGCTTCGGACCCGGCCCACTCCTCGGTGGAATTCACGGTTCGGCACCTCGGCCTCACCAAGGTGCGGGGCCGCTTCAACGAGTTCCAGGCCTCGATCGGTGTCGGCGACACGATCGAGTCCAGCGTCGTCGAGGCCAACATCGCAATGGCATCAGTCGATACGAACAACGCCGATCGTGACGGCCACCTCCTCAGCACCGACTTCTTCGGCGCCGAGGCCAATCCGTCGATGACGTTCCGCTCCACCGCAATGAGCGGCGCCGGTGACGACTGGACCCTCACCGGCGACTTGACGATCAACGGCATCACGAAGTCGGTCGAACTCGAGGTCGAATTCTACGGACTCGCCACCGACCCGTACGGGAATGCCAAGGCCGGTTTTGCCGGTGAGACGACGATCAGCCGCGGTGACTTCGGCATCGAATTCAACGCTCCGCTCGAGACCGGAGGCCTCCTGCTGGGCGACAAGGTCGCCGTGCAACTCGAGCTCCAGTTCGTCGCCGCCAGCTGATACCGGTCAAGGTGGAGCATCTCGACAGCTCGCACGAGTGCTCCACCACTGCGCCGGTTCGCCAGCGGTCCACACATCCGAGAAGGGCTCAATTCATGACAACACACGATGAACAACCATCGATGACCGACTCCGAGGCGGCTGCTTCCGCTTCGGCCAATGATCGTCAGGCCGAATGGGAAGACCTTCGCAGCCGCTATCTCCAGCCGGCGGCATCTCGGCCGGAGACGGTCGCTCGGGGCGTGCATCACTTGGCGCTTCTGTGCTCCGACGTCGAGCGGACGATCCGCTTCTACACCGAAGTCTTGGGCTTCCCACTGGTCGAGCTGTTCGAGAACCGCGACTACGTCGGGTCGACGCATTTCTTCTTCGACATCGGCAACGGCAATCTGCTGGCCTTCTTCGATTTCCCTGGCCTCGGGTTGCCTGCCTACCGCGAGGTGCTCGGCGGTTTCCACCACCTGGCCATCTCGGTCAGTCGAGATCACTACGACGCAGCAACCTCCCGGCTCGAAGCGGCTGGGGTCGAGGTGCACCGGGTCGCAGGCGAGTCGGCCTACTTCAGTGACCCCGATGGCACGAGGCTCGAACTGCTCGCCGCCCCGCTGCACGAGATGCTCGGCCAGTCACTCGTCGACTGAGGTCTCCCAACGCCGTGCGGAGGAAATGACGGTGGGCCATCGGCGACCCGGGTCGTGGTCCTACATCATCTGCGGTGCGAGGGTGCCGAAGTCGGCTTCTCGGTAGAGGAGTGCTGTCACTGGACCGGAAGCATCGTCGAACAAACGAGCATGACCACTAACGCCGTTGGCACTGGGGGCACCATGTGGTCGTTCGGGCATCGACGACCGCAGAACGCAGTGTTTCACCACAGCGCTCGCACGGAAGGCCGGAGCGACCATAGGCGTGGAGCTCGTTCTGGTTGCCTCCCCTGCCGCCATCGACGTTGCGGTAGTCGCGCAACGTCGTGCCCCCCAGCTCGATGCCTTGTTCCATCACCTCGCGCAGCGCTTCGAGGAGTTCGCCCGATCGGTCGATACCGAGTCGCGTGACGACAGGATTGATTCGGGCCAACCACAGCGCTTCATCGGCATAGATGTTGCCAACGCCGGCAATCGGGCGTTGCGACAACAGCTTCGTCTTGAGCGCACGCTTGCTCGACCCAAGCAGTTGATGAAAGCGCCGGGGCGTGAGTGCTGGGTCCCAGGGCTCTGGCCCGGCGTGGTACAGGGTTGGAATGTCGGCGTAGTTGCCGGCGACCACGAACCTCAGTCGACCGAATCGGCGGACGTCGACGAACTCGAGAGTTTCGGCGTTGTCGAGTTCCCACCACGCCCGCAGGTAGGTGTTGGCGAGGTCGGGCCCGCCCTGTCGGAACGAGAGCTTGCCGGTCATGCCAAGGTGGACGACGAGTTCTCGATCACCGTCGGTCGGGAGAAGGAGATACTTGCCTCGCCGCCCCGGAGGGGCAAAGCGATGACCGACCGCAGCGCGACCTGGCGTGAACTTGCTCGACTCGTGCGATCCAGCACGCACGACCGTTCGGCCCTCGAGCCGAGGTGCCAGCTGGCGGCGAACGGTCTCGACTTCGGGAAGCTCGGGCATCCTCGACGATCCTACTTGGCTGCTCGATGCCACTGGGCTGGAGTGCATCTCGTCTTTCGAGCACTTGGTCCCGCATCGAATTGGCTGACCATGCCTATCGTCGGGGAGATGGAACTCGTGCTCCCACCCTCTCCAGCCAGCGCCGAAGAGATTGCTGATGCCCTGGTGGAACAGCTGCCAGCAGGTGCGCAGCTGGTCGTGCCAATCGGCAATGGTGAGCCGGTGGAGTTGCTCGATGCGATCGAAGCCCGGGCGACGGAGTTCCGTGATGTCACGATCCACCAGATGCATGCACTGCATGATCGGCCGTACCTGCACGGCGCCTACCGTGGGCACCTCAACCACGTTTCCTGGTTCCTCTCTCACATCACCAGGAAGGCGTACGAGGCCGGCGGATGCGAGTTTGCCCCGGCGAACTTCTCCGAGGTGCCGGTGCGGCTCCTCGAGAAGAACCCGGTCGCAGTGCTCGCCGCAGTGAGTCCGCCGGACCGCAACGGCCATTTCTCACTCGGGACCAGCGCCGACTACGCCGCGCCGATGATCGGCCGGATTCCGTTCATCCTCGAGGTGAATCAGCAGATGCCGCGTACCTTCGGTGAGAACCGGGTGCGTCATCAGAACGCTCTCGGCTGGTGCGAGGCTGACTATCCGCTCGTCGAAGCCCGGCCGAGTGAACCGAGCGAGGTCGACAAGATGATCGCCTCGCTCGTTGCCGAGCGCATTGGCGACGGTTCGACGCTGCAGCTCGGGATCGGATCGGTGCCGAGCACGGTTGCGAAGCTGTTGGTCGACCGTAAGGACCTGGCTATTCACACCGAACTGTTCAGCGATCCGCTGGTTGACCTGATCGAGTCAGGAGCGGCAACTGGTCGATTCAAGAGTCGCTCCAAGGGTCGGGCGCTCACTACGTTCGCTCTGGGTACGAAGCGGCTGTACGACTTCCTCGACAACAACGACGAGGTCATCTTCGTCGGTGTCAATGAGGTCAACGATCCCCGTCTCGTCGGGCGTGAGCCTCGCTTCGCCTCGGTCAACGCAACGCTCCAGGTCGACCTGTTTGGCCAGTGCGCATCGGAGACGATCGGTACTCGCTACTTCTCCGGCAGCGGTGGTCAGGCCGACTTCGCTCGCGGATCGCAGTACTCGGAGAACGGGCAGGGCTTCATCGTGTTGCCCTCGACCACCTCGGGTGGACGGATCAGCCGGATCACCCCGACCCTGAACAGCGGTGCCGTCGTCACGACCAACAAGAACACCGTCGACAACGTCGTGACCGAGTTCGGTGTCGCCGAGTTGCGCGGTCTCACGATGTCGCAGCGGGCCCATGCGTTGATCGGAATTGCTCACCCCGATCACCGGGCCTGGTTGACCCGCGAGGCGCAGGCGAATCACATGATCCGCTGAGGATCAGAACTCGAGCTGCTGCTCGGCTCGGTCGACTGCTTCGATCGGATCCTTCGCCGCGAGCCGACCATTCGACAAAGCGCTGAGTTCGTTCCACACGCGCACGGCAAGTTCGGGGGCGGCCACGTTGTCGGGCGTGTGCACGAACACGTGAGGGTCAACGCCCGCTGCTGCCCACTCGATCAGCTTGGGAAACCATCGTCGCCAGACCGCCAACGACGCATCAGGATCGGCTTGACCGATCAGCCGAATCAGCGGTGCAGTACTGGTGGCCGTCGGCCGCACCGGTAGACGAGGCTTTGCCTTCCACGCTTCATGTTCCTCTTTCGTGACCGGTGCAGCGGCGAAGAGCGCCCGGGAGTCGAGGATCACACGGTTGACGCCGCGAGCCGCCAGCGCGTCATTGAGCGGACGTTCCGTTGCCCCTCCGGCGGAGAAGTCGCGATGGCGAACCTCGACGGCCCAGGTCGGGGCCTGATCGAGGCCATGGGAACGACCGACGACCTCGTCGAGGAACATGATCAAGACGGGGAGATCGCTGGGACCGAATGAGGCCGGCAACTGGATCTGGACCGGTCCCATTCGATCAGCGATTGGTGCCATGCGTTCGAAGAACTCAGCAAGCGGGTCGGCGATATCGCGTAGGCGGCGCTCGTGGGTGATGTGTCGGGGGAGCTTGAAACACAAGCGCAGCGCCTCGTCTGCTTGTTCGGCCCAGCGGGCGACGGCCTCCGGTCTTGGGAGGGCGTAGAACGTGGTGTTGCCTTCGACCGTCGTGAAACGAGTCGAATACCACGACAACGCGTCGTTCGCCTTCACGCCATATCGCTCCCGCCACGGCGGGTGAGCCCACATGGCGCATCCAATCCGGAGTCGCCCAAACGCTGGCGTGTCCTCGGGCGCAACCACCATCTGAGACTACGCACAACCGGAACGGTCGCACTCGAACTGATCTGATTGTCGCTTGGGTCCTAAGGTGCGGGGCGTGAGTACTCCATCGACCATCCACGATCTTCCGACACCAGCCTTGGTGATAGAGAAGTCGGTCTTCGATCACAACGTTTCCGCCATGGCGGCCGTGCTACCTGGCGACCGGCTTCGGCCTCACACCAAGGCGTTCAAGTCAACGGCGCTGGCCAAACAACTCGTCGCTGCCGGCCACAACAATTTCTGCGCCGCCACGGTCCGCGAGATCGAAGGGATGGCACAGGCTGGTCTCGACAACGACCTGCTTCTGGCCAACGAGACCTACGACTATTCTCGCCTCGCGCCGCTCGTCGTGGCCGGCGCCGACATCACCGCAGCGGTCGACTCCGACACTGTGCTCGACGCAGTGATTGCCGGTGGGGTGCGGCGAGTCTTGATCGACGTCGAAGTTGGACTTCCCCGCTGTGGTTGTTCCGTCGAGGATGCCGGTCGGCTGGCCGACCGTGCCCGGGCCGCCGGTCTCGAGGTGCGAGGCGTGATGGGCTACGAAGGCCACCTGATGATGGTCGAGCCTGCGACCGACAAGGCCGCACAAGTCAAGGCCTCGATGGCGCTGTTGCTCCAAGCACACGACGCGGTTGGCGGCGACATCGTGTCGGGCGGCGGTACCGGCACCTACGCCGCCAACCGTTGGGTCACCGAGATCCAAGCCGGGTCGTACTGCCTCCTCGACACCGAGTACGCCAAGCTCGACTCACCGTTCGAGATCGCACTCACGGTCTTGGGCACGGTGGTGGCCGTGAACCCGAAGGGCTGGGCCGTTGCCGACGCGGGGCTCAAGGCATTCGGTCTCGACCACGGTCTGCCAACGGCGGTCGACGCCAGCCTCATGTTCCTTTCCGACGAACACGCCACGCTCAGGAACAAAGAGGGTCGCATCGCCATTGGGGACCGCATCCGCTTCCTGCCTGCCCACGTCGACCCCACCGTCGCCCGCCACACCCAATTCTGGGTCGTCGATGGCGAGACGGTGGTCGATGAATGGCCGATCGATCTGCGTCACTGGTGATCGGGACGTGGGCAGCCTTGGCCGCCCACGTCCGGTGTCGATCGGCCCAGGATCACTCGGCCCAGGATCACTCGACCCAGGATCACTCGACCCCAGGCTCAGTCCGGCAACAAGCTGAGTGAATCGTTGTCGGTGATGGCCTGCATCGAGCGGCCGAGCATCGAGACCATGAGGCTCTGGCTGTTTGCCGGCAGGAGGTCGTAGGACTGGAAGCTGGCAACGGCGTAGATGAGGCAGTGAGCAAGCGCAATCTTGTACTGCCGTTCGAACTCGTCTCGATCTCGTTCGACTCCCTCGGCAGCAAGTGCTGCGAGGTAGGCGTCGATCAGCTCACCATCACGCCCGGCGCGAACCTCGGGGGCGATCGACTGGCCGGCAAAGTAGCCGAGGTCGTACGCACCTGAGCCTTGGCCCATGATCTGGAAATCGACGATTGCCATCTCTTGGTTTTCGTCGGTCGGCGAGTCGGACAGGTAGAAGAGGTTGTCGGCTCGCCAGTCGCCGTGGAGGAGTGTCAGCGGTTCCATGAACGTGTTGAGCAGGAACGGCAGCACCTCGCCATAGCGGTCGCCGAACGCTTTGATCGCAGGGGTCATGTGCTCGGCGCCGTGCTTCTGTGCGATCTCCCAGCCGGCGGCGAACACGCCCGGTAGCGCGGCCAGATAGACCGGGTTCTCGATTGGGACGTAGACCTCGGTGAGCTCGGGGAGCCGTTCATGCTGGTGGAACCTTGCGTGGAGCTTGGCCTGGTTACGAGCCGAACGCAGGGCATCGTCCCACGTGACACCGATCTGTTGATCAGCGGTCCGCAGACTCGACACATCCTCCATGATGAGGATGAAATCGCCACTGTCGGGGTTTCGCATGGCGGCGTAGGCCCGGGGCGAGCGGATGGGCATGTCGCTGGCCAGGTGCGTGTAGAAATGGAGTTCGCGGGCATAGAAGCCGAGCGCTTCGGCCATGCCGCGTTGTGCCGGGTCGGCGATGGCGAACTTCGTGATGGCCGATGCCGGCGCGCCGTCGGCAGGACCGTCATAGGTGATGGTGGTGCGATAGAGCTCGGACAGGAGTCCGACGCCTTCGGCGAATCGCTTGTGGTCGACCGAAGCGACCGTGGTGCCATCGGCGATATCACCAGTGATGGTGAGTGCTTTTGTCAGCCATTCGGCAGTGACACCGTCGATGGTGCTCGGCAACCCGATTTCGATTCCTGCTACTGCTGGCATGGGGCGCTCCTGGTTTGGTTGTCGCTGTCGATCGGTCGACTCCACCGCAGTGCGAGGTCCGCTCGACCTGCTGTGACCGAAGTCTCAACAGTAGGTGATGTTGCAGGTCACACCAACTCTCTCGTTGTGGAGTCGCCCTGCTGGTGCGTCGAGCGTCATGATGATCGGTGCCGCCATTGGTGCGGGGAACAGCGAAGGGGAAACACATGACAGCGGTGACAACGACGAGCGGGGTCCTGAACGGGAACGACTTGGGCGCCGTCCGACGGTTCGCCGGTATTCGCTATGCCGAAGCGCCTGTTGGTGACCGGCGGTTTCGCCCACCGGCCGCCTACCGTTCGAGCGGTCCGGTTGGCGCAACGACGTTCGGCCCGACCGCTTGGCAGCCGGCGTCGGCACTCGAGGTGATGCTCGGTGGCAACCAAGAGGAGCGTTCCGAAGACTGCCTTCTGCTCAACGTGTGGGCTCCGTCGAACGGGATCGGTCAAGCGGCTGATCGGCCAGTCATGGTGTGGATTCACGGTGGCGGTTTCTCGACCGGGTCAGGATCGTCGCCCATCTACGACGGAGCAAACCTGGCAGCCCGTGGCGACACCGTGGTCGTCACCATCAACTATCGACTCGGCCCGCTTGGCTTCCTCCATCTCGACCATCTCGATGCCGGCCTTGCCGGCTCTGGCAACCTCGGTTTGCTCGATCAGCTCGCTGCGCTCGACTGGGTGCAGGAAAACATCTCGGCGTTCGGTGGCAACCCAGACAACGTGACGATCTTCGGTGAGTCGGCCGGGGCGATGAGCGTTGCCAGTCTCCTGGCGATCGCTGGTGACCGTGGTCGGTTCCATCGAGTGATCGCACAGAGCGGCGGGGTGCACAATCTGACACCTACCGAGGTCGCCGAGCAAACAACGGCCAACGTGATCGAAGCAGCAGGCGCGGCCTCGGTCGACGACCTCATGACGATCGATCCGGCGACGCTCATCGCCGCAGGCGAAAAAGTGCGCGGTGCCAGTGGCAACGTGCTCGACCGCATCAACGGTGCTCACGAACTCGGACCGAATCTCATGGTCTTCCAACCGGTGCTCGACGGCAAAGTGATCACCGAGCCGCTCATCGACTCGATTCGTGGTGGAGCTGGTCGCTCGATTGCACTCCTCACCGGTGTGAACGCCGACGAGTGGAATCTCTTCGACCCAACCCGCAAACCGCTACCAGCTGAGCGTCTGTCCAACCGACTCGAACGGTTGGCTGCGAAATCCAGTGAACCCGCTGCTGCCACGTCGGCGCTGGCGGCTGCTTATGGCCTCGAAGTCGACGACTCGGGCATGGTCGATCGCTCGGTGCAGTCATCGATCATGACCGACGCCGTGTTCCGGATGCCTGCGGTGCGAATGCTCGAAGCTCGCGCCGAGTCGGGAGCTCCGGGTCACCATTACCAGTTCTCGTGGGCCTCGCCGGTAGCGGGCGGCCTGCTCGGTAGCTGTCATGCCCTCGAGTTGCCGTTCGTGTTCGGCACGATCGGGGCCAAGGGCATGTCCTCATTCGTCGGCGAGAACCCGCCCGGTGCCTTGTCGGAGCAAATGCAAGACACCTGGCTGCATTTCGCCCGCCATGGCACCCCGGGGAACGATCACGACGACTTTGCGTCCTACGACGCCGGTACCCGCACGGTCTATGACTTCGGTGGCGCCAATGGTGCTGTGGAACATCCAAACGCCGAGCGAACCAACGTCTGGTCCGGACTCCTCTGACCAATCGAAGGCAACAGTTCAATGGCCGCGGGACATGCCATCGCCTCGCAACGACAGGCGGGGGCCGTACTTCGGGGCGGCTCCATTGGTCTTTGCCAGTCGAATGACCCGCCAGCGGTGCCCAACGTAGGGTTCGAGTAGCTCGAGCATCCTGGCATCATCGGCTCGGTCTTCGCCGGCGATGGCCCAGGCAACGGTATTGGGAATGTGGAAGTCGCCGGTTGGCACCGCATCGGCATCGCCCATGGTCACCGCGGTCACGAGGTTGGCCGTCCACGGCCCAATGCCATGGAGCCGTTGCAGGCGAGCCTTGAATTCGGTGGGAGTGCGGTCGCCGATCTCGCCGAAGCGAGCCATTTCGCGGGCCGCTCTGATGATGATCTCGGCCCGTTTTCGTTCGACGCCCACCGGATGGAAATCGGCGTAGCTCATCGATCCAACGGTTGCCGCCGAGGGCAGGATCCATGCCTCATGCGGCCCGGGTGCCGGTTCACCGAATCGCCTGGCTATGGCACGCCGACTCTGATGCGCCTTGGTGGCCTGCACTTTCTGGCCGAGGATGCCACCAACGATCGCGTCCCACGGGCGGTCGGTGCGAGCCAGCAGGAACGGTTGGCGACGCCATCTCTCGCCGATGGCTCCCGTTGGTTCGAAGCCTGCCAGGTCGTCGCTCTGGCCGAGGAGCTTGGGAGCCTGGTCGAGTAGCCACTCCGTCCCGGGGCCCCAGGCCTCAGCCTCGACCGTGGTCGTTGCGGTACGAACCATCGACAGCGAACCCGGGCCGTCAGGGGTTCGGGTCGACCACCAGGTCTCGGTTGGGCCGATCATCAATGGCTGCTTGGCGCCCCGGACAGTGCGACCGAGATCGAGCGTGGCGGGGATGGTGACCACACGCTTCGCCGTGAGGGTCAGCGTAGGTCGAGGTGGCCGACGGCCAGCAGTCGATCAGTATGGTTTGTCGCCGGCAATGGTGACGCGGTCCATGACGCGGCGCTCGGGGTAGTAGTCGTTGACGGCGTAGTGGGCCACGGCACGGTTGTCCCACATCACCACCGTTCCCGGTTCCCACTTGACCCGGCAGTGGAACTCGGGTGTGTTGATGAGTTCGTTGAGGTGGCTGGTCCAGGCTCGCCCGACGACGGCGGGCAGCCCGATGAGTCCAATCACGAAAGGCAGACTATAGAAGGTGTGCTTGACCCCGGTCTCGGGATGGGTGCGAACCAATGGATGCACCACCGCCGGGAGCTCCGAGCGAAAGGTCGCAAGATCTGACGGCGCCATTTGCCCGCCGAACACCTTGAGCCAATCGTGGGAGACCGAAATGGTTTCGAGGTACTCCCGGGTGGCCTGGTCGAATGATGCGTGCACCGCAGCAAGATTGCAGAACGCGGTGTCGCCACCGCCGCTCGGTGGCAACTCGACCGCCCGCAGGATGGAGCCCATTGGCGGTTCGGCCCGCCAGGTCATGTCGATGTGCCACTGATTTTCGTAGCCAGGGTTCTTGTCGTCATGCTCGAGTCGGACCAGGCCGTCGAGACCGGACGGGTGCGGGGCGAAGTGACGATTGCCTGTGGTGAATGGGTAGCGGTCGATGTCGCCGAAGCGTTTGGCGAAGGCGATCTGGGCTTCGGGATCGAGGCCTTGGTCTCGGAAGGCAAGCACCTGGTGGTCGAGGAGTGCCTGGCGAACCTCGTCGAATTGGGCGTCGTCGAGTGTGTTCAGATCGATGTCATGGACATCGGCCCCAATGGTTGGTGTGATGCTGTCGATCCGCATGGCGGCAATGCTGTCAGGGACCACGGGCCATGGCAATTGGTGTGCTCGGTCGATCAGAGCCAGCTTGCGATTCGCTCGCCGATCATGATGGCAGGCAGGTTCGTATTGGCCCGGGGGATCTCCGGTATGAGCGATGCATCGGCGACCCACACATTGTCCAGACCACGCACCCGCCCCATTTCATCGCACACTGCAGACTCAGCGTTGCCCATCGCGCAGGTGCCGACGGGGTGGTAGTAGTGGGCGACGCGCGAGCGAATGGCTTCGTCGGTTGCCGCCCCGTAAGGCGAGATGCCGAGCAGCGGGGCCACGAGCGGGTGATCGAGCAGTCCCTCGGCGATGGCCAGACCGTCGCGTAAGGCGGCAAGGTCATGACCCTCGGGGTCCGACAGGTACGCATGATCGATGACGGGAGCCACGAGTGGATCAGGGCCGACGACATCGAGACGACCACGACTCTTCGGCTTCAAACAGGCGACTTCGACGGCAACTCGGCCATGGAGCTCGCTGGTCTGATCGCTGGCAACAACCGGGAAGACGTGCAGATCGTAGAGGCCATCGGTTGTCTGCGATGACACGAACTTGCCAAGGGTCTGTTCCTCGGGCAGGAAGCCCGTGGCTGCCGCGTCGTCGAGGTGACGCTGGAGCTCGGCACCAACGGTTCGGCTGGCATCGACCATCGGGTGATCATGAAGGTTTGCTCCCACCAGTCGTGACTCGACAGCAACGTCGATGCCGACAGCACGAAGGCGATCGGGATCACCGACGCCGGATCGTTGGAGGATGGCTGGCGTCCCGTAGACACCGGCAGCAAGGATGACTCGGTCGCCGACGACCTCGACTGCTTCGGTGAGGGCATCGGGTGCGAATGCCTGCGTCGTGTCGAAGGGACGGGCGCTGACTCGTCGACCATGGACCACCGTCTGCCCAGCGTCGTTCACGATGCGGTCGACCATCGTGCAATCGAGGATCGTCAGATTCGGCAGCAGCCGGACAGGGTCGAGATAGGCGAAGGCGGTGTTCCAGCGGGTCGATCCGCTGACGTTGACGGTTTCCAGACCGAACGAGGGCCCAGCGTCGAGATCGCAGAGGTCGCTGGCAATGGTCCAACCCATGGCCGATGCGGCCGCCAGGCACTCGCGATGAAAGGGCACCACCTCGCTCGGGTCATAGGCGCGCACCCGCATTCGTTCGACCACGGTGGCGAACAGCGGCGCAACCTCAGCAGCCGACCAGCCGGAAAGTTGCCAGGCGTCGTAGTCGGCTCGATGGCCGACGGCCGCGATGGCGCCGTTGTGGCTGCTGCACCCGCCAATGACCCGAGCGCGCGAGAAGGTCCAGCGTCCGCCCGAATACTGCCAATCGTGGGAAGTGGCGAGCATGCGGGCATCGGTCAGCTCGGTCGGCCATCGGGGATCCTCGACCGGCCCGTAGTCCGGGCCGGCCTCGACCAGCACGACTCGACGCCCTTGCTCGACCAGCCGAGCCGCCACCACCGCACCGCCGGAACCGCCGCCAACCACGATGTCATCGGCTTCGATTCGGGTGGTCGCTGAGGTCATGCTCGGAGCGTAACCAGATGTCTGACTGCGGTCATGTTCGAAAGCAATGGTTGATCTCGGCGCACCGATTGGCGGTCGTGCCCATCGTCAGGCTGCTCATTCCCAGAGCGAGTGCAACAACGTGTCGACCTCGTCGGCGACGCCAACTGCGTCGAGATGGAGGATCTCATCGGTTGGATGAGCGCCGGTGGTCGCCACGTCGAAATACTCGCGAACCGGTTCGAAGAATCGCGACATCTGGGCGTAGAGGTGACGGTCGTCGTTGGCGTAACGATGGACGTGGTAGCGCAGGGGGAACGTGGCCGTGAGCTCGTCTTTGGCCCGAGTGAGGGCCACGTACATGAGCCGCAGTTCCTCGGCGAGGCCATCGTTGTCGCCAATCGCCATGTCGGACGGCATGTTGCCGTCGGCGGTGTGGATCACGTGCACGGCACGCCATTCCATCCCCTTGGCCGAATGGATGGTCGAGAGCGTGAGCCAGTC
>JBBQUN010000041.1:0-23610 GCA_038212405.1 Acidimicrobiales bacterium
ACGGCAGTGGCGAGCTTCTGCGGAGGAGCCTCGGTTGCCAACCTCACCTGTCTCGTTGCTGCTCGCGATGCGGTGCTGGCCCGAGTGGGTTGGGACGTTCCGGCCAACGGTTTGATCGGGGCGCCCGCCGTCACCGTGATCGCCGGAGTGGAACTGCATGCGTCGATGTCGAAGGCGATCGCCATCGCCGGATTGGGCCGAGATCAGACCGTGCTGGTTGCCACCGATGATCAAGGTCGGATGCAGGTCGACCAGGTCCCTCCGATCGATGGCCCCACCATCGTGCTGCTCCAGTCAGGCAACGTGAACACCGGGGCATCAGATTCGTTCGCTCGCATCCGGGAGTGGCGAGCGCAGGGCGCCTGGGTGCATGTCGACGGCGCCTTCGGCATGTGGGCCAGTGCCGCACCCAACCGCATGGCGCAAGTGGCGGGTATCGAGGCGGCCGACTCGTGGGCGACGGATGCGCACAAGTGGCTCAATGTGCCCTATGACGCTGGGGTTGCGATCGTTGCCGATGGCAACGACCTGGCTCGGTCGATGCGCACCGATGCCGCTTATCTGGTTGCTGACCCAGCTCGTGGTACTGATCAGGCTGGTACTGATCAGGCTGGTACTGGTCCGGCTGGTGCTGGTCAGCGGCTGCCGATGCAACTCGGCCTCCAGATGTCGCAACAGGCTCGCGGCATTCTTGTCTGGGCGGCGCTCTACTCGCTTGGTCGTTCGGGCGTCGCGGACCTGGTCGAGCGGTGCTGCTCGCTGACCGAGCGGTTCGCAACGAAGCTCGTTGCTGGCGGTGCCGAGGTGCCACACGATGTGGTGCTCAACCAGGCGCTGGTGTCGTTCGGTGACGACGAAATGACCGATGCCATGATCGGAGCGATCGCGGCCGAAGGCACGATCTGGGCTGGTGGCACCACCTGGCACGGACGTCGTTACCTCCGGTTGAGCGTGTCGGGCTGGGAAACCGCCGACGCCGACATCGACGCCGCCGTCGATGCCATCCTCCGCTGCTGGGACCGCCTCTGACAGCAAACAAAGCGCTGACGAACGACAGTGTCAGACGAACGACAGTGTCAGACCCCATCGTCATGATGGTGTGATGGAACTCTTCTTGCTTGCAGTGGTCGCTGCTGCCTGTGCCGGACTCGCCATTGGGGTGCTGGTCGACTCCGGTCGTCGTCGCACGGCCGATGCTGCGCTTCGGGCCGACCTCGAATCAGAGCGGCGCCAGATCATGTCAGCGGCAGTGGCGGCGATGCGTCAAGAGCGGGCCGAGTCGTCTCAGGCCGCCTTGGATACGGCCATCTCGGTGGCGTCGTCGAAACTCGGCGATCAGCTGAGTGTCGGCAAACACGTGATCGATAGGGAACGCAAGACGGTCAGCGAACAGGTCATCGTGCTCACCGATGAACTCCGTCGAGTTGGCGACCTCGTCCATTCGCTCCAAGTCGAGCGGGCCGAGCAGCAGGGAACCATCACGAGCAGCATCGAATCGGCCATGGCTGTCACCCGCGCGCTGGCCGACACCACCGAATCGCTTCGTCAAGCCTTGGCCTCGCCAAAAGCTCGCGGTCAGTGGGGTGAGCGAATGGCGGCCGACGTACTCGCTGCCGCCGGATTCGTCGACGGGATCAACTACGCCAGGGAGCGTCGACTCGAAGGTGGGACGGTGCCCGACTACACGTTCTTCTTGCCGAAGGGCCACCTGGTGCACATGGACGTCAAGTTCCCGATCGACAACTACCTGCGGGCCATCGACACCGACGACCCAATGGAGCGACAGCGTCGCGCTCGTGCGTTCAGCAATGACGTTCGACAGCGGGTGAAGGAACTGGCCGACCGTTCCTACATCGACCCGGCAACCACGGTCGACTATCTCCTGCTGTTCGTGCCAAACGAGAGTGTGTATGGCTTCATCCACGACAACGATCCAGGCTTGATCGACATGGCGCTCGCTCAGAAGGTGGTGCCGTGCAGCCCAACCACGCTGTTTGCCGTCCTCGCGGTCATCCGTCAATCGGTCGACGCCTTCTTGGTGGAGCGCCGAAGTGATGAGATCCTGGCCGCGGTCGCCGGCGTTCGCGACCAATGGCAGAAGTTCGGCGACTCGGTCGACAAGGCGCATCGAGGTCTGGGGTCAGCCCAGGCGGCGCTCGAGGAACTCCGAGGGCCCCGATCGCGCCAGTTCGAGCGACAACTCGACCAACTCGAGGCCGTTCGCGATCGGCGTCTGCTCGACAGCGAATCGCTTCTTGCTCCCGAGGCCGGGTCGGTCGCGCCACTTCCTTTCGATTTCGGCGCGGCCGCCGATCCCATGCGTCGAGCGACCGATCACCCGGCCAGCCAGGTGAGTCATGGCGAGCAACCGACGAAACTTCTCTAGTGAGCCGGATCAACCAGGGTAGCCTCGGTCCTCATGAGTACCCCTGTTCTCGTCGCTGTTGCCTGGCCCTACGCATCGGGGTCGCGCCATCTCGGTCACATCGCCGGCGCGTATCTCCCTGCTGACATCTATGCCCGTCACCAGCGGATGCGAGGCGAAGAGGTCCTGATGGTGTCGGGTTCCGATGTGCACGGCACGCCAATCACCGTTCGTGCCGACGCTGAGGGGGTCACGCCGCTCGACATCGTGAATCGCTACCACAACGAATTCCTCCAGCAGTGGGAAGCGCTCGGGATCTCGTGGGATCTCTACACAACGACGGGCACCGAAAACCACGCGCAGGTCACGCAGGAGATGTTCCTGGCGCAGCTCGAAAACGGTCACATCGACAAGCGAGTGTCCGAGCAGTTCTTTGATCCATCCGCCAATCGGTTCCTGCCCGACCGCTACATCGAAGGCACCTGCCCCAACTGTGGCTATATCGACGCTCGGGGCGACCAATGCGACAACTGCGGCAAGACCTATGACGCCACCGAGTTGCTCGATCCCCGCTCGAAGATTTCGGGGGCAACCCCCGAGCTCAGAGAAACCGAGCACTTCTACTACCGGTTCTCCGACTTCAACGACCGAATACGCGATTGGCTCAAGAGTCGTGAAGGTTGGCGGCCCCACGTGCTCAACTTCGCGCTGGGCTGGACCGAGGAAGGACTACAAGACCGGGCGATCACCCGCGACCTCGATTGGGGCGTTGCCCTGCCAGTCGACGATCTCGGCCCGGGCAAGCGAATCTATGTCTGGTACGACGCCGTGATTGGCTATCTGTCAGCGTCGAAGGAGTGGGCCGCGAACCAAGGCGATCCAGAGCGCTGGCGGCACTGGTGGGAAAACGACGAAGCCCGACACGTCTACTTCGTTGGCAAAGACAACATCCCATTTCACTGCTTGTTCTGGCCTGCCCAGCTGATGGGTGCCGGCAACCTGCACCTCCCCGACAATGTCCCTGCCAATCAATACGTGACCTTCAAAGGTGGCAAGGCCTCCGCCTCGCGTGGCATTGGTCTCACGATCGAGGAGGGGCTCGATCTGTTCGAGCCCGACGCACTGCGGTTTGCGCTCGCTGCCGCGCTGCCTGAGCAGTCCGACACCGAGATTTCGGTCGAAGAAATCGCCCGCCGTATCAACGAAGAGCTGGTTGCGACCTATGGCAACCTCGTCAATCGGGTGCTTTCCATGGTTCACAAGAACGGTGAGGGCGCGGTACCGACGCCTGGAGCGTTCACGAACGACGACCAAGCCCTGCTCGCGTCGGTCGACGCTGCGCTCAGCGATGCCGCTGCGCATTTCGATGCGGTCGAGCTGCGTGCTGCACTACGAGATGGCATGGCGGCAGCGCAGGCAGTCAATGCGTACTTGAACGCAAAGGAGCCTTGGAAAACCGTCAAGTCCGACCGCGAACAGGGGCTCACCGAACTGTTCGTCGCTCTGGCGGCGATCAATGGCGTGCGAGTCGCCATGAGCCCGTTCGTACCGTTCACCTCGGCCAAACTCGACGCCTTGCTTGGCATCCCTGATGGCTGGCAGCGAGTCGAACTTGTTCCTGGCACGCCGATCCCGAAGCCCGAGCCCCTTTTTGCCAAGATCGACCTCGATGCGCTGGCCGAAACATGACGGCGGTCGAATGGTTCGACAACCACTGTCACCTCACGACCAACAAGCGTCCAGCGGCCGAAGTGGTCGCCGAGGCGATGGCTGATGGCGTCACCAAACTGTTGACCGTTGGTTGCACGGTCGAGGATTCTCGTCAAGCCATCGACATCGCCATGGCGTTCGACGGGGTCTACGCGACGGCCGGCGTTCACCCCCATGACGCCAAAGACGGCACGATCGGCCTCGAGTCGCTCTTGACGAATCCAGACACGAGGCACAAGGTGCTGGCCGTGGGGGAGTGCGGCCTCGATTATCACTATGACCATTCGCCGCGAAACATTCAGCGCTCGGTCTTCGTCGAGCAGATCGACATGGCGAAGCGACTCGATCTTGCGTTGGTGATCCACACTCGTGAGGCCTGGGACGACACCTTCGACATCCTCGACGACGTCGGCATCCCCCCTCGTACCGTCTTCCATTGCTTCACCGGGGGGCCCGCCGAAGCCGAACAGTGTCTGGCCCGCAATGCCTACCTTTCGTTCAGCGGCATCGTGACCTTCCCCAGCGCCACCGAGCTGCAACAAGCAGCGACCATGACACCACTCGATCGACTCCTGGTCGAGACCGACTCGCCCTTCCTCACCCCTGTTCCGCACCGTGGGCAGCCCAATCGTCCGGCGCTGGTGCCGCTGATCGGGGAAAAACTCTCCACTTTGAAGGATTGTTCGGTTGCAGACATGGCCAGCTTGACCTGGGTAAATGGCCAAAACCTGTACGGAACGTGAACGGTCGGACACGGTGAGGTGTTGCGGTTTCATGACAGCTGACTTAGGTTCATCCGGGTGCGAAGCAGCCCTCCTGCTCCCGCGTCGCAATCTGGCTATGGCCGAGATCCTTCTGCAAAGGTCAATCCTTTGGGTCTCGCATTGTGCGGATTGGCAACGCTCGTAGCGCTCCCTGTCCTCTTCCTTGGGCGCGGCGCGTCGCTCGACATCGACGCATCGGCGGCATCGTCGGCAATGGGAGTCACGACGTCGGTCGAAGACGACCGAGATGCTCCTCCCGACGAGCCGGAGGCAACGGCGAGTTCGTTGCTCCAATCGATCGATCGGCAGAGCCTGCTCGATGGTGGTGCCGACCCCGACGCAGCCATCCAGCTTCAGCAAGCATCGAGCTCGTCTCCCTCGGTGGCGATCGTTCCCTCGATGCCGACGGATCGATCGGCAATCCCGGCCCGAGGTTCGGTGGCTGGACGTCCGCCATCACCGAGCGCTGGCAACAGTGTGGGTGTCGCGCCAGCTCCGTCAGCGAACAGCGCAGCCGCGTCAGCTTCCTCACCCGCGACACCATCCACCGCAGCGCCGACAACTGCAGCACCGACAACTGCAGCGCCGACAACTGCAGGGCCGACAACTGCAGGGCCGACAACTGCAGCGCCGACAACTGCAGCCCCGACAACTGCAGCCCCTACCACGGCCGCTCCAACGACGACGCCAACCATTGCCGCTCCGGTGGCGCCGGCGAACGACTTCGACGACAACGCCCCTGACGACGAGAGTGCGGCGAGCGCTGCCGGACCAAGCGCTGCCGACTGGGAAGCGTTGCGAGCCTGTGAATCGTTCGGCAGTTACACCATCGTGAGTGGCGATGGTCTCTACCACGGTGCGTACCAGTTCAGCGTTGCCACATGGAACGCCACTGCGAACGTGGCGGGACGCCCCGATCTGGTCGGTGTGTTGCCAAGCGCGGCGTCTGCGGCAGACCAGGATGCGCTCGCACTGAATTTGTGGTCGCGTCGCGGGTTTGCGCCGTGGCCGCACTGCAGTCGCGGGCTCGGTTGATCTGATCAGTGGCGCATCTCACTCGGACGCAGATCCGGGAGTTGTTGGAACGTCACGATCTCGCTCCGAGTCGTGCCTTGGGCCAGAACTTCCTGTGCGACCCATCGATGGTCGACAAGATCGTTCGCCTCGCCGATGTCGGCCAAGGCGACCGCGTCGTGGAGATCGGCCCTGGCCTTGGCTCGCTGACGCTTGGTCTGGCGGCCGCTGGAGCCAAGGTGCTCGCCGTCGAGATCGATCGATATCTGGTACCAGTCCTTTCTGAGGTGGTGGCCGGTCTCGATGTCGACATTCGCCATGCCGATGCCATGACGCTCGACTGGGACGCAGAACTCGGCCAAGATTCCTGGGCCGTGGTCGCCAATCTTCCGTACAACGTGGCAACGCCGCTGATCCTCGATCTGCTGGCGGCCCAGCCGCAGCTGCAGCGATGGGTCGTGATGGTCCAGAGGGAAGTCGGCGAACGTCTCGCGGCCGCACCTGGTGACAAGGCTTGCGGGATCCCGTCGGCCATGCTCTCCTACTTCGGTACCGCCGCCATCGTCGGCAGCGTGCCGGCCCAATTGTTCCTGCCTCAACCAAAGGTCGAGTCGGTATTGGTGCGAATCCACCGGTCGCCGACGCCGCGGGTCGATGCTCCCTTTGACCGGTTCAGCCAGTTGGTGCGAACGGGATTCGGGCAACGACGCAAAATGCTTCGACGGAGCCTGGCCGGGCTCCTCGACATCGACAGCATCGAAACTGCTGGCGTCGAGCCAACGGCACGCCCCGAAGAGCTCACCCTGCAGCAGTGGGGAGCGTTGGCCCGTCTAGGGTGATCCGGTGCCCCCGACACCACCAGCCAACTCCCACCAGTCGGTTCCTGGGTCGGTGGTCGTATTGGCACCAGCCAAGCTGACGCTGTCGCTTCGTGTGACTGGCGTTCGTGACGACGGGTTCCATCTGATCGATGCGGAAATGGTCACGCTTGATTTCGCCGATGTCTTGCGGATCACCGACGGGGGCGAAGGACTGGCACTGGTGGGCGCCGGGGCCGACGTTCCGCTCGGTCCCGACAATTTGGTTTCCCGAGCGCTCCGAGTCGCTGGGCGCCAGGCCCACGTTGCGATCGAAAAGGCGATCCCCTCCCAGGCTGGTTTGGGTGGGGGTTCTGCTGATGCTGCTGCGGTGCTGCGGTGGGCGGGCTTCAGCGATCTGGAAGCGGCGGCGACGATCGGGGCCGATGTGGCCTTTTGTCTGGTCGGCGGTCGAGCCAGGGTTCGGGGTATCGGCGAAATCGTCGAGCCGTTGCCCTTCGTCGAGCAGACACTCACGCTGATCACGCCGCCGATCGCTTGTTCGACACCCGCGGTCTACCAGGCGTGGGACCAGCTCGGAGGACCAACGGCGAGCGACACGCCGAACGACCTCGAATCGGCGGCTCTGCTGGTGGCGCCTGAGCTGGCTCGCTGGCGCGACGAGTTCGGCGAAGCCACCGGTCAGCGCCCCACCCTGGCAGGAAGCGGTGCCAGTTGGTTCGTCGCCGGTGCTCACCCTGGACCGGGCCGGAGAATCGTCAAGACCACCCCAGTAGGGTGGTCTTGAGGTCGATTGCTACCGCTCCCGGCGAGTAGACCAGCAGCGACAAACGATGCAAGGCATCAGGGTCGAAACCAGCCAACGAGCTCGGGCGGCGTTGCGCTATGGAGTTGTTACTTCTTGTTACGACGCTGAACGCGAGTGCGCTTGAGGAGCTTGCGGTGCTTCTTCTTACGCATGCGCTTGCGGCGCTTTTTGATGAGCGATCCCATGAGCTGACGAATCGTAGCGGACCACCTCGTCAACACCACTCATCACCTCAGGTCTTGCACCGCCGCTGTCTCGAGCTGTCTCACCATCGGTCGGCGGTTTGTCGCAGGGGCGATACGGTGTCGTTCGGTGTGTCCCTCACTCCTTCCCGGGTAGTTCAACTGGTAGAACACTGGACTTTGAATCCAGCCGTTGTAGGTTCGAATCCTGCCCCGGGAGCATCTGCATCTGAAGGGTGGTGTCGTGGAAGGTCTCGGAGACGCCGATCGCCGGTTGTCGGCGCTCGTGATCGCCACCGGCGGCGGGGGCCCCATCCGTTCGGAGCGGCCGAAGTCGATCCATGTGCTCTGCGGACAGCCAATGATGGGCTACGTGCTCGACGCATTGGGTGAAGTCGGCGTCGATGCTGCTGTCGTGGTCACCGGCGCCGGCGGTGAGCGAGTGCGAACACGCATGGAGGACCACGCCGTGCCGTTCGCTCTGTCGTTCGTCGAGCAGCGCTATGACCGAGGCAGCGCCGACGCTGCGCTGGTCGGTCTCAGTGGGTTCGACGATTTCCTTGACGACGCCGATCTCTTGGTCGTTCCGGCTGATCTGCCTTTGATCGACCCGGCCGATTTGCGCGAGCTCGTTGCGCAGCACCGCACGACCGGTGCAGCCTGCACTGCGCTCACGGTCCCGGCCGTTGCTTCCGACCCGTTCGTCGTTGGTCGCGACCGTCACGGTCGGGTCGCAGGCCTGGAATCCCAGACACTTGCGGCCTCACCGCTCTCCGTCGATGGTGCCGCACCCGAAACGGTCGTTGGTGTCTATTGCGTGTCTCGTGGCCTGCTGGCCCCGGCCGTTCGTCGAACGCCATTGGTCGGCGCCGATGGTCGGCATGACCTGCAGGGTGTGCTTGCGGTGCTTGCGGCCAGCGGACACTTGGTGGCCACGGCGTTGGTCGAGCGTTCGCCGTCGCTGTCGCCGGTCGACTCTCGGCGCGAATTGGCAGAAGCCGAGGCGGCATTGCGTCGTAGGATCAACGGAGCCTGGCTTGACCTTGGGGTCAGCATGGTCGACCCGGAGCGCACCTATATCGACACCACGGTGGTTCTTGGCGCCGACATCACGCTGTTCCCGGGAACGATCCTGCAGGGTGAAACCACGATTGGCGATTTTTGCGAGATCGGTCCCGATACCCGTCTCGATCGCTGCACGATCGGTGTCCGCACGGTGATCGAAAAGACGATGGCTCGGCAGGCAACGGTTGGTGACGATGCCCGCGTCGGGCCCTTTGCGGTCTTGGAGCCGGGATCGGTCGTCGAGAATGGTGCTGTTACCGGCCCCTTCTATGCTGCAACAGCCGAGACCTGAGTCGAGCCACCGAAATCCCTCATCGAGCGGAGCGCAAGATCATGGAAGCTGTCAGCAAGAAGACCCTCCACCTGTTCGCTGGTCGACACAATGCCGAACTTGCCGACGCGGTTGCCGCCGCGCTGGGGATTTCGGTGACGCAGGCGCACTTGAGCCAGTTCGCCAATACCGAAACCCACTGCCGTTTCGCCGAGTCGGTTCGTGGCGCCGATGTCTTCATCATGCAGGGGCACGGTGCGGTCGAGGGGCAGTCGGTCAACGATGCGATTTTCGAACACCTGATCATGGTCGACGCTGCTCGGCGCGCATCGGCCAAGCGGATCACCGCCGTCATGCCTTTCTATGGCTATGCCCGCCAAGACCGAAAGTCCGAAGGACGCGAGCCGATCACGGCCCGGCTCATTGCCGACCTCTTTGCATCGGCCGGTGCCTCGCGCTTGGTTTCGATCGACCTTCACAGCGGTCAGATCCAGGGCTTCTTCAACGGGCCGGTCGACCACCTCACCGCGATGCCGGTGCTCGTTGACCACCTCAAGACCTACGGCGACGATCTCGTGGTGGTGTCGCCAGACGCCGGTCGAGTCAAGGTGGCCGAGCGATACGCACAACACCTCCATGCCGACCTTGCCATCGTGCACAAGCGGCGTCTCCACGGCGTGAAGAACGCCGTCGAGGCGAAAGACGTCGTCGGCGAGGTGGAAGGCCGAGTCTGCGTCGTGATCGACGACATGATCGACACCGCAGGCACGATTTGTTCTGCTGCAGAACTGCTGATCGAGCGGGGAGCGGCCAGTGTCACCGCTGCTGCCACGCATGGTGTCTTCTCCGGTCCAGCCATTGATCGGTTGAAGAACTCGGTCCTCGACCGGGTCGTGGTGACCGACACCCTGCCGATGCCTGCCGAGAAACAATTCGACAAGCTCGAGATCTTGTCGGTCGCCCCGCTGCTCGCCGACGCCATCCGTGCGGTGTTCGAAGACGACTCGGTCAGCAGGATCTTCGGCGGTCAGAACCAGAACTGACTCGGGTGGGGGAGTCGGCATGGCCCGCTACGCTTCCACCCTTGAACTCGGCCCCTCCGCGGGCACCGTGTAAGCGCAACCGTGTAAGCGCAGTAGAGGATCGACTCATGACGACTGTCGTCGCCAGCACAACCAATCGTGAAACGGGCACCGGCCCCTCACGCCGCATCCGTGACGAGGGCAACATCCCCGGCGTCGTCTATGGCTTGGGCCAAGACCCCGTCGTCGTGTCGGTCGGCTACGCCGAACTGCGCGACACGCTCAAAGGCCCGGCTGGACTCAACACGGTCTTCGATCTCGACATCGACGGCACCCCAACATCGGTCATCTTGAAGGAGTTCCAGCGGAACCCCGTCAAGCGCACCGTTGTGCACTGCGACTTCCTCCGGGTGGACAACGACGTCCCAGTCAAGATCACCCTGCCGGTGCACCTCGTTGGCAAGCCAACCGCCATCCTCGACGGCGGTGGCATCGTCGAGCAGAAGATGTTCCAGATGCACGTCAAGTGCGCACCGAATCTCATTCCGGTCTCGATCGAAGTCGACATCTCGAGGTTGACAGCCGATTCGCGGATTTCGGTTGGCGACATCACTCTGCCTGATGGCGTTGTCGCCCAGATGAGCGACCGCATCACCGTTGCTGCTCCGGTCGTTACTCGTGCGGCCAAGATGGCGATGGAAGAAGACGACGAAGCCGAAGCCGAGGCCGAAGGCGAAGGCGAAGGCAGCGAGGGCGGCGAAGGCGCCGACGACGCCGAATAGGCGTTGCGATGGCCCTCCTGAAGCGACTGGCGGGAGAGACTCCTCGTCGGGGTACTCCAGCGGAGCTTTTGGTGGTCGGCCTCGGCAATCCTGGAGCCGAGTTCGATGGCACTCGCCACAACGTCGGCGCTGAGGTGGTTGCGTTGTTGGCGCAGCGCCACGGCAATGGACTGAGCAAGTCGAAAGAGCGTGCGCTGAGCGCCGAGGTCCAGATCAATGGCCACCTCGTCGCCCTTGCGTTCCCCCAGACCTACATGAATCGGTCAGGCGAGTCGGTACGCATGCTGACTCGACGCCACGGGATCGAAGATGGAGCGGCGCTCATCGTCATTCATGACGAGCTCGATTTGGCCGTCGGTCGACTCAAGCTCAAACAGGGCGGCGGGCTCGCCGGCCACAATGGATTGAAGTCGATCACCCAGCACGTCGGAACCACCGACTTCGTTCGGCTCCGCATGGGCGTTGGCAAACCACCTGCCTCACAAGTTGGTCGCGACTGGGTGCTGCGTCGCCCGGGGAAGGCCGAACGAGCCGAGCTCGATGTGTCGGTTGCTCGCGCTGCCGATGCCGTCGAGCAGTTTCTGACTGACGGTCTCGATGCCACGATGAACGTCGTCAACCGTCGCGACACCGATTGATCGCTCCCGCACAGCTGCTGACCTGCCACACTGATGGCGTGAGGGCTCAGTGATGGAACCAACCAGCGGTGACACAGCAGCGGCAGCGGGGCGAAAGCCGCGATGGCACTGAAGCGTCTGCTCGCCGTGGTTGCTGCGCTCATCATGGTCGTTGGCGCGTTCGTGACCCGGAGGTTCCTCGACGACGGTGGTGAGTTGTCGCTCGGAGGGGCCCAGTCGCGGATCTATTGCGATGCCATCTTGGCTGACACCTGCGGATCGGTGTTCGCCGACGCCGATCTCGTGATCGAGGCCCCGGGCGACACCCTTGATCGTTTCCTCGATGACACCGACGACGGTGCCGTGGTGTGGATCGCCGCTGATCTCTGGTTCGACATCCTCGAGGCCGAGCGAGCCAGAGTGGGTGGTGGTGACGCAGTCACGAGCACCTCGGAATCCGTAGCCCACACGCCACTCGTCCTGGCAGTCGGCGATGGCGCCTGCGCGGAGGTGAGCTGGGCATGTGTCGTCGACCTCGATGGTTCACTCGGCACAGGCCCTCTCGACTCATCGCTGGGGTTGGCTACCCAGGTGCAACTCGTGGTGAGCGCCCTCGGTCGACCGAGTTTTGCCACCAACGATCCGGACTTTGCGACATGGCAGAATCAAGTGTCGATCGACGTGCGATCTTCGCTCACCGAATCGGCACTGCTCGGCACGTATCTGAACAGTCCCGGCGTTCTGGACGCGGTGGCTGTCACCGAGGCTGTGGTGGTGTCGCTGCCCCGCGAAACCGGAGCCATCGTGCCAGCCGACAGGGGGCCAGATCTCGAGGTCAGAGCGGTTGGGCTCAACGATGCTCGGCTGCCGGGCGCCCTGGATGACCTGGGCAAGGCGTTGGTTGCCGATGGCTGGATCAGCGGCTCGGCGTTGGCAGTGGAGCGACCGTCGGGTGGAGCGATGCAGGCACTTCGACAATGAGGGAACCTACGCTCGCAGCCGCGGCGTTGGGACAGCCACGCACGACGCACTTGCGAAACGTGCGGCGAGGGAGAGACGAGTGACGATCGAAATGCGAACCACGAAATCGGCAACCATCGGGGCCGCCGTGATGGCGCTGGCGTTGGGAACAGCGGCTTGCTCGCTGCCGAGTGGCGACGCCGCCGATGGACCCGGTGATTGTGCCGCGGTCTACACCTCGGTTTCTCCCGAAAAGATCCGGCTGATGACCGATTTGGCCACCGAGTTCAACGATTCCGACGCCAAGACGGCCGACGGCACGTGTATCTACGTCGAAGTCCAGTCGAAGGCATCGGGCCTCGGAGCCCAGCTGCTCGTCGATGGCTGGGACGAGACGGCCGACGGGCCCCGACCCGTGATCTGGTCACCGGCATCGAGCGCTTGGGGCTCGGTGGTCAATCAGCAGCGCGCTGAGTTGGGTGCAGCTGCGGTGGTTGGCGATGGCGTGCCCTTCATGGTCACACCGCTCGTGATCGCCATGCCCGAGCCGATGGCCATGGCTCTCGGCTGGCCCGACGAACCGCTCGGCTGGTCAGACATCCTCGAGTTGGCGACTGGTGACCAGGGCTGGGCGGCCTATGGCCATCCTGAGTGGGGCGAATTCCGATTGGGCAAGACGAACCCCAACTTCTCCACCAGTGGTCTCTCGGCTCTGATCGCCCAGACCTATGCCGCTGCCGGCAAGACCAGTGGTTTGAGCACCGAAGATCTCGCTCGTGCCGAGGTCCGAGCGTTCGGTGAAGGTGTCGAGTCGGCGGTTGTGCACTACGGCGATACCACGCTCACCTTCATGAACAACTGGTACAAGGCCGACCAGCGCGGTGCTGCCCTTGGCTATGTTGCGGCGGCAGCGGTCGAAGAGAAGTCGGTGATCGACTACAACTCGGGCAATCCCGATGGTCGGCTCGATGCCGGCGAGGAGCCTCGTCCGCCGAAGGTCAAGTTGGTGGCGATCTATCCGGAAGAAGGAACGCTCTATTCCGACAACCCGCTGTTCGTCGTCGAGGAGGAGTGGGTGTCTCCCGAACAGGTCGAAGGGGCCCAGGTGTTCATCGACTTCGTCCAGCTCGAGGAGAACCAGCGCAAGGTGCTCGAGTTCGGTTTCCGGCCAGGGAACCCTCGGGTCGAATTGGAATCGCCGGTGTCGGCCGAGTTCGGTGTCGACCCGAACCAGCCCAGCGACCTCCTCGAGGTGCCCGAACCGGCGGTCATGACGTCGCTTCTCGATCTGTGGCAGTCGCAGCGTAAGGGCGCTCGGGTCACCCTGCTGCTCGACATCTCCGGGTCGATGGGCGACAGCGGCGGAAATGGGATGACCAAGCTCGAACTGGCGAAGGAGGCGATCATCGGCTCGCTCGGCGAGTTCGCCCCTGATGACGAGGTCTCCCTGGTGACCTTCACCGACGAAGGCCAAAGCGGCGAGCCCCAGATCATCGAGATCGTGCCTTCGGGGCGGTTTGCCGACAACGCAGCCGCGATCGAACAACGACTCGGTGGGCTGTTCCCGCAGAACGGTACGCCGCTCTATGAAGCGGCGCTCGCGACCTACGACGCAGCACTTGCAAGCTATGACCCCACCCGAATCAACGCCATCGTGATCCTCTCCGATGGTGCGAACCAAGACATCCGGTCATCCGACGACGGCGAGCAGCTGGCCGCGCTGCTCGAGGCACTCTCCCGGGGCAGCGAAGGACAGGGCAGTCGACCGGTGCGTGTCTTCCCCATTGCCTACGGCGAGGGAGCGAGCTTCGATGTACTCGAGGCGATCGCCGATTCGGCCTCGTCAGCGGTCTATGACGCCAGTGACCCTCGCTCGATCAACAAGGTCTTCGCCGAAGTGATTTCGAACTTCTGATGCCATGAGCCTGCGCGATCGATTCTTCACCAAACCCGTAGCCGAGGCGATCATGAGCCCCGGAGGAATCCTCGGCCTCGGTGCTGGAGCCGCGGTTGGTATTCTCGTTGGGGTGCCCTTGGTGGGAGCTGCCCTGATGGGCGTTGGCGTATGGGGAGCCCGGGTGGCGGTTGCCATTCCTCGCGGCCCGGTCAAGGAACGCATCGATCTGCGAACGGTCTCGGGGCCCTGGCAGGATTTCGTGGATGAGGCCATGGCCGCCGAGAAGCGGTTCAAGTTGGCAGTGAAGCGCACTCGGCCTGGGCCGGTCCTCGATCGCCTCACCGCCCTCGGTGAGCGGATCGAACGGTTCGTCGCCCACTCGTATCGGGTGGCCCAGAGCGGTCAGCAGCTCAGCGACGCCCGGGAACTGATCGATCACAATCGAATCGTGCAAGACCTCGCTTCGATCCAGAACGGGACAACCCCGATCGAGGGCTCGCCACAGGCGCAGGCGGTCGCCGCGCTCCAGTCTCAGCTCGAAACGGCCCGCAGGCTCGACAACACCATCAGCTCGACTCGTTCGCAGTTGCTGCTCCTCGATGCTCGTCTCGACGAGCTGGTCACTCGTTCGATCGAGCTGTCGGTCACCGGAGGCGATGCCGAATCCCTCGGCGGTGTCGAACGTGACCTGCAAGACGTCGTCGATGAACTCGAAGCCGTCCGACTGGCAGTCGAGGAAACGGGCTGAGGCCCGCACCGGCGAACAGTAGAACGCTCGGATCGGGCCAATGTGAGGATCATGTGGAGATCTGACCAGCCGATGCTCACCCCCATGGCTGGCTCAGGTACCGTTTCGAACGTGGGATCTCGATCGGTGCTCAGCCTCATTGCTCGCATCGCCGCGATCCCCTTCATCGTCGCCCTCGGGGTGCTGTTGCTGAGCGATCGAGCTCCAGGGTTGACTCGTGACGGGCTCAACAAGGGACTGATCGTCGGGCGAAAGGTCGAAGGACGCATCGGGATCGACATCGTCGACCATTCCGATGTTCCCTACAGCTGGGAACAGGTTGGCCACGCCGGACTGTGGGCGGTGGCGGTGCTGGTGGCCTATGCCGCCTTCTCCCACCGAGCGTCGATCTTCCAGATCGCCAGCGGAGTGTTCGCTGCCTCGGCCGCAGCCGAGTTGGGTCAGTTCTTCCTCACCGCCACTCGTCATCTCGAATGGGGAGACCTGTTGGCGAATGGTTCCGGTGTCGTGATCGGCACCGTGATTGCTGGGGTCTGCGGGTTGATCGGCGGCCGGGAACGCCATGCGAGATCAGGTGCGGCCTAGCATCACGGGGTGAGTTTCGCCGCACTGCCACGTCTCGTTGCCGAAGATCCGGCGATCAACCGCATCATCGGGCGAGCATCGTCGGTACTTGCCGTTCCCGATCCGGCGAGAGCGATCGCACTCGCCGCGATTGCCGTCGGTTCCGATCGTCGGCCGCTCGTTGTCGCAGTGCCAACCTCCGCCGATGCCGATCGGTTGGTCAACGACTTGCGAGTCTTCGTCGGCGCCGCAGAGGTGCTGGCGTTCCCGGCGTGGGAGACCTTGCCATTCGAGCGGGTCAGCCCCTCGATCGAGGCGATGGGTCACCGGCTTCGCACGTTGTGGTATCTCCGTGACCCCGAACGCAGCCCTCGCATCGTGGTGGCCCCGGTGCGTGCGCTCGTGCAGCGGTTGTCGCCACACGTCGATGAGGTCGAGCCGGTCATCATTGCCCCCGGCATGCAGATCGACCCTCAGGAACTCATCGAGACCCTGGTTGGAGCCGGTTACCGGCGGGAGGCGCAGGTCGAGCACCGGGGCGAAGTGGCGATTCGTGGCTCGATCGTCGACGTGTTCCCCTCCACCGCCGATGGTCCGATTCGTGTCGACCTCTGGGGCGATGAGGTCGAGCGGCTCAGTCGTTTCACCGTGTCCGACCAACGATCGACCGATGACCTCGAACGAGTCGAGATCTTCCCCTGCCGGGAACTGCTGTTGACTGATGAGGTCAAGCAACGGGCCGAAGAGCTGATCGCCGCCGAACCGTGGGGTCGCGAGCAATGGGAGCGGTTGTCGCAAGGGCTGGTGTTCGACGGCATGGAGTCGTGGCTTCCTTGGCTCACCGATGACGACCGGGTGCTCCCAGACCTGCTCGGCACCGACGCCATGGTTGCGCTCGTCGAACCCCGAAGGATGCGTGACCGCGGGGCCGATCTCCTGGCCGAGGAAGCCGACCTCGCCGATTCGCTCGCCCGAACGTGGGGCGCCGTCGACGACGACGATCAGCACGGTTTCCCCCGGCTCCACCTCGGCTTCGAGCGGATTCTCGCCAAGACCAAGGCGCCTGTCGTCACGCTCACGGCCATTCCGGAGAGTCCCGACGTCGCCGTGCTCGACGCGTCGGGTTGGGATGCTCCTGGCGATGCGTTGGCCGGGCGATTGAACCAGGTGCTGAGCGACGGTGCCCGACTGGTGATGACGGCCGACGGAGCAGGATCGGCCGACCGTCTGGTTGATCTCCTCAACGGATGGGGACTGCATCCCAAGCGCCACGAATCAGTCGATTCCAGCACCCGCACCACCGCCTTCACCCCTGGTGGTCACCTGATCGTCGAGTCGCTCGAGCGTGGCTTCTACTTGCCATCGGTGGGGCTCGGCATCATCACCGAGAACGAACTGACCGGTCGGCGCCGAGCCCATCGCAAGGCCCGCCCAAAGAAACGACAGACCGATGGTTTCTTCGACGACCTGAGCCCTGGCGACTATGTCGTGCATCATCAGCACGGAGTCGGGCGATTTGCCGGGATGGTCAAGCGGGCGATCGGTGGCCACGAACGTGACTACCTTCTGCTCTCCTATCGCGGCGACGACAAACTCTACGTCCCAAGCGACCAGATCGATCTCATTCGCCACTACACCGGAGGCGACTCGCCATCGCTCCACAAACTCGGCGGGAGCGACTTCGCGAAGTCGAAGGCGAAGGTGCGGTCAGAGGTTGCCGAGATCGCTCAGGAACTGGTCGTGCTGTACCAGCGGCGCATGGCGGCTGAAGGCGTCGTCAGCCAGCCCGACACGCCGTGGCAGGCCGAACTGGCCGAGGCATTTCCGTACGAGCTGACACCTGATCAGGCCAAGGCAATCGACGAGGTGAAGTCCGACATGGAGCGGCCCGTGCCGATGGACCGCTTGGTGGTTGGCGACGTCGGCTTCGGCAAGACCGAAATCGCGGTGCATGCTGCGTTCAAGGCCGTGCAATCTGGGCATCAGGTTGCGGTGTTGGTGCCAACCACGCTGCTGGCTCAGCAGCACTTCCAGACCTTCTCCGAGCGCTACGCGCCCTATCCGATCCGAGTCGAGGTGCTCAGTCGCTTCCTCACCAACAAGCAAGCGAAAGAGGTGATGACGGCATCCGCCGCCGGACAGGTCGACGTGCTGATCGGGACCCACCGGATGCTGTCGAAGGATTTGACGATGCCGAAGCTCGGCCTGCTCGTGGTCGACGAGGAACAGCGGTTCGGGGTCAATCACAAGGAATCGATCAAGCAGTTGAAGACCGACGTCGACGTGCTCACACTGTCGGCAACGCCGATTCCACGCACGCTCGAGATGAGCCTCACCGGCATTCGTGACCTGTCGCTACTCCAGACGCCGCCGGCAGATCGGCAACCGATCCTCACCTACGTCGGTGAAGAAGACGAGCGTGCCGTCACCGAGGCCATCCGCCGTGAGTTGCTGCGTGACGGGCAGGTCTTCTACGTGCACAACCGAGTGCAGAGCATCGAGAAGGTTGCCAACGAAATTCGCGGACTCGTGCCCGAGGCCCGCGTTGCTGTTGCCCACGGGCAGATGGACGAGGGCACGCTCGAGAAGGTCGTCTATGACTTCTGGGAGAACCAGTACGACGTGCTGGTGTGCACGACCATCATCGAGAGTGGCATCGACATGCCAACGGTCAACACGCTCGTGGTCGATCGAGCCGAACTGCTCGGCCTGGGCCAACTCCATCAGCTGCGCGGTCGAGTTGGTCGTTCCGGGCAACGGGCCTACGCCTATCTGTTCACTCGTCGAGACGCTTCGCTCTCCGAAGAGGCATACGAGCGTCTGAAGACCATTGGCGAAGCCACCGAACTGGGATCGGGTTTCAAGATCGCCATGCGCGATCTCGAGATCAGGGGTGCGGGCAACCTCTTGGGCAGTGGCCAATCCGGTCACATCGCGGCCGTTGGCTACGACCTGTATTGCCAGCTCGTCACCGAGGCGGTTGCCGAGCTCAACGGTACGGCCGTGCAAGGCCCAGTCGACATCAAACTCGATTTGCCGCTCGATGCTCATCTGCCCGATGACTACGTGTCCAACGAGGCTCAGCGACTCGAGGCCTACCGCAAGCTTGCTGCGGTCGGAACCGAGACCGAGGTCGATGAGATTCGGTCGGAATGGGAAGATCGCTACGGCCCGATCCCGCTCCCGGCCGATCGGTTGCTCGATGTCGCCAACCTGCGCGCCGCGTGCCTTCGTGTCGGCGCTCGCGACGTGGTCATCGTCAAGGGACCCGGCTTCGGCGCACCCGAGTGGATCGCCAAACTCGGACCGGTGCAGCTGAAGGCATCTCAAGAGGTTCGTTTCAAACGATTGTTCCCCAAGGGCACGTGGAAGCCCAACGAGTACGGGGCCGAAGGAGGCCAGCTCCAGGTTGGCCTCAAGCACAAGAACGACACCGCAACCGACCTCGTGACGTTCCTCGAAACGATGTTCCCGATCGAGGTCCCGGTCTAGCGTTGTAACTTTGAATCTTGGTTTCATAACGCGTAGCGTGTTGGCGTGACTGACACGCAAGATTTCGCATCGTTCCGCTCGACTGTGGCTGGATTTTTCGCCTCGACGCTTCCCGCTGCCATGGATGGTGTGGTTGGCGAAGTAGCACGAGCAAAGGCCTATCGAGCGGCATTGTTCGATGCCGGCCTTGCAGGGCTCGACTACCCCACCGAGTTCGGAGGGCAGGGATTGAGCGGCGATCACCTTGCGGTGTTCGCCGAGGAGAGCGAAGGGCGAGTGCCGAGCGAGAACTCGGTGTTCGGTATCGGGGTGGGCATGGCCCTTCCCGTCGTCCGTGACTATTCGGCTGACGCGGTGAAGGAGCGGTTCCTGGCCAAGGGCCTCCGAGGCGACGAGATTTGGTGCCAGCTCTACTCCGAGCCGGGCGCTGGGTCCGACCTGGCCTCGTTGTCGACCAAGGCGATCCGCGACGGAGACGAATGGATCGTGACCGGCCAAAAGGTCTGGACCTCAGGTGCCCAGAACGCCGACATCGCCATCATGCTCGTGCGCACTGATCCAACGGCGCCGAAGCATCGCGGCATCACGATGGTGATCATGCCAATGAAGCAAGCCGGGGTCACGGTGCGGCCGCTGCGTCAGATGACGGGTCACTCGGAGTTCAACGAGGTGTTCTTCGACGAAGCCCGAGTACCCGCCGATTGGGTGGTCGGCGACATCAACGATGGTTGGCGGATGGCGGTTGCCCTGCTGGCCCACGAACGCGTCCAAACCGGCGTTGCCTCCATGAGCAATGCGGGGATGGAGCGAAGGTGGTCGCGAGTGCCGATTCCGGTGGTGCAGCTGATCGAGCTGGCCCGCGAAAAAGGGTGTCTCGACGATCCACTTGTTCGCCAAGAACTCGCGCAGCTCTACATCAATGAACACATCGTCGGCTTCCTCCGTGATCGCACCGCCGATCCAGCAGTCGAGCTCAGCCCTTCGATCGGCAAACTGTGGCGAACGATCCAAGGCCGTGCCGGCAACGAGTTCGCGACCCGAATCAGCTTCCCGGCGTCGCCGGCGTGGGTCGACGGTGACCACGACAGCGAGTTCTTCGCCTTCCAGTTCCTCAACTGTCGGGGTATGAGCATGGGCGGCGGCACCGATGAGATCCAGAAGAACACCTTGGGCGAGCGTGTGCTCGGGTTGCCTCGTGAGCCGCAGGTCGACAAGAACCTCCCGTTCAACGAGATGCTGAAGGGGATCTGAGATGCTGCAACCGCTCGATCTGCTGCCGGCAACGGCGGACTCACCTGACGCCGAAGCCATCTGGACCGACGAACGATCGCTGTCGTGGGCCGAGCTCGAAGACCGCGCCCGTCGCTTCGCTCAGGGCCTGCGCTCGCTCGGGGTCGGCGAAGGCATGAGCTGGGCCTTACTTGCCCGGAACCGGTTCGAGTGGGGCGAACTCACGATCGGCAATGGCCGAGCAGGATCTCGGTACGTGCCGCTCAATTGGCATTTGACGGCTCGAGAGATCACCGAGCTGCTCGAAGACTCCCAATCGAAGCTCTTGGTTGTCGCGCCCGACCTGGCCGATGTCGGGCGTCAGGCTGCGACTGCTGCTGGTCTCGATCAGATCCTCGTGCTGGGGGACGCCTATGAAGCATGGCTTGGCGAGCAGTCGAGCGAGCCGCTCGATGATTGCGAGATCGGAGCACCGCTTCAGTACACCGGCGGCACCACCGGTCGATCCAAGGGCGTCGTGCGTGGTGACCAAGCAGGAAAAGCATCGGAGTTGGCCGCTGGGTATGAACGCTGGGGCACCCTGACGGGCATGCCCCGCAGCGAACAGATGATGCTCTGCACTCCGGCCTATCACGCCCTCGGTGGTGCGGTATTGCGAACCGCGCTGGCTCGCGGTTGCCCGCTGGTGATCCTCGACCGGTGGGACCCTGAGGAAACGTTGGCCATGATCGACCGGCGAAAGGTGGTGGCAACGGCCATGGTTCCCACGCAGTTCATCCGGCTCCTCAAGCTCGATGTCGCCACCCGGGCCCGCCACGACGTGTCGTCGCTGCAATGGGTGTTGCACACCGCAGCACCCTGCCCCGACTGGGTGAAGCGTGAGATGATCGAGTGGTTCGGGCCGGTGATCGTCGAGCTGTACGGATCGAGCGAGGGAGTCGGCCCGGTGATCGCCACCTCGCAGGAATGGCTCGAGCGCCCGGGAACCGTTGGCCGTGCGATGGCCGTCCTCGAGCTGTCGATCCTCGACGATGAGGGCAACGATGTGCCGCCGGGAGAAGTCGGCACCATCTACGCCAAGCGCACCGATGGTCCACCGCAGTACTACGGCGACCCCGAAAAGACCTCGGCGATGGTTCGCGACGACGGGCGCTTCACCGTTGGCGACGTCGGCTATCTCGATGACGACGGTTTCTTGTTCCTCGCCGATCGGCGGGTCGATCTGATCCTCATCGCCGGCTCGAACCTCTACCCCGCCGAGATCGAAGCGGTGCTCAGCCAGCATCCGAGTGTTGCCGATGTTGCGGTGTTCGGCATTCCGCATCCCGACATGGGCCAAGAGGTCAAGGCCGTCGTCGAGCCAGTCAGCGGCGTGACGATCGACATCGCTGATCTTCTCGACTTTGCCAGGGAGCAGCTCGCTTCGTTCAAGATCCCCAAGTCCGTCGACATCGTCGATGCCCTTCCGAGGGAAGCGAGCGGGAAGCTCAAGAAACACAAACTTCGCGAACCCTACTGGGAGCCCAAGGAGGCCACCACGCCATGACCGACGACCTGACGTTCGAACGCCGAGACGCTACCGAGATCATCACCCTCAACCGTCCCGACGGGTTGAACTCGCTCTCACCCGACATGATCAGCAAGCTGCCCCAAGCGATTGCCCGGGCCGCCGCTGACCGCTCGTGTCGGGCGATCGTGATCGTTGGAGCGGGAGAGCGGGCGTTCTGCGCCGGGATCGATGTCAAGTCGGTCGCTGCTCGAGACGCGTCAGCTGGCGAGGGTGGTCTCGACCCGGTCGTTGCTTCTCTGGAGAGCCTCGATGCCGGCCTCGGCAACATCGTTCGGATCATCCATCGGGTCCCGGTGCCGGTCATCGCCGCTGTCAATGGGCACGCCGTCGGCGCCGGATTCGCCATGGCTGCCGCCTGTGATCTTCGGTTGGCGAGTACGAACGCCACGTTCGCCGATGGCTTCGTCAAACGGGGGATCTCGGGGTGCGAGATGGGCCTGTCGTACTTCCTGCCCAAACTGGTCGGGCCGTCGCTGGCGTTCGATCTCATGCTGAGTGGACGTCGGATGCTGCCCGACGAGGCGCAGCGCAGCGGACTGGTCAGCGAGGTGACCGAACCTGGTGCCTTGATCGATCGAGCCTGCGAGATCGGCGCCGCCCTTGCACAGCATGCGCCGATGGCGATCTCGACCACCAAGGAAGTGATGTGGACGAATTTGCACGCGCCGAGCCTCGACGCTGCGTTGTCGCTCGAGGCCCGAAATCAGGTACTCATCAGGAGCACCGCTGACGCGGCCGAAGCTCGACTGGCGTTCCTCGAAAAGCGTTCACCGCAGTTCGCGGTACCCGATGGTGAACGACCACTGAGGTAGAGCTGGTGAGGGTGACGAAAGCGAAGCAGTGCGTTGGTGAGGCTCAGCGCCTGACTCTCATCGAGGCAGCATCCAGCCCGCATCTAGCCCAGCAAGATCGACGCCATTGATTCGTCGCCCACGCCGAACGCAGGCTGAACGACATCGATCGGAAGGCAACGAAGATCGTCATCGAGCTCGGCTCGCACCGATTCGACGAGCCGCTTGGCCCCGCTGCTTCCGGCGCGGCCGACGGCGCCGGTGATGATCAGCCGATCGGGTCTGAGCACGCGAAGCAGCGGCGCAAGCGCTTTGCTGAGCCAATCGGTCGATCGGCGGGCTGCCTCGATCGCATCAAGATCACCGGCGTGAATGCGATCGATCACGTCGACCGCTGCGTCGAGCTGCAAGCCAGTGAGTTCGAAGTAGTTGCTGACGACTGCGGAGCCGCTCGACACCGTCCCGAAGCAGCCGACTCGACCACAGCTGCACGGCCGATCATTACCGGCGATCGGATAGTGGTTGAGGATGCCCGTGCTGCCCAACCGGTTGCTGACAATGACGCCATCGATCGACAGCAGGATCCGGGTGTGGTGGAGGATCTGCACGATGACAACCAGGTCAGACGGCGATGCTCCTGCCATCTGTAGCGCCTCCACGGCGAGGGCTCGCTCGTTGCTCGTCACCGTGATCGCGAGGTCGACGCCGAGGACTTCGGTGATGAGGCGGTCGAGCCTGACGTTTGCCGCCCTCCATGCCGGCGACTCGACGACGATCTGGCGGTCCTCGTCGACCATCCCCTCGACGGTGAAGGCGATCTCGGTCGAGGAGCCGAGTTCGACGCCCAGAGACTCGAGTAGTCGCTGAATGGTGTTGGCGATTCTGTTGATGAGGCGCTTCGGCGTTGGGCCGGGAGTGTGACGAATCTTCTCGGCCGCCA
>JBBQUN010000042.1:0-23521 GCA_038212405.1 Acidimicrobiales bacterium
AGGCAAGACAAATGACGCTCGCATCATCAACACCACGTCGGTTTCTGGCATCTATGGCAACCCTGGCCAGACCAATTACGGCGCCGCCAAGATCGGCATTGCCGGCTTCACGATCATCGCCGCCCAGGAGTTGGCCCGCTATGGCGTCACGGTCAACGCGATCTCGCCGGGAGCGCTGACGCGTATGACCGAGCCACTGCGGACCGAACCCATCACCGATGAACAGCGCGAAGCCCGGTCGCCGATGTGGATCGCCCCGATCTGCACCTGGTTGGCCAGCGCCGAATCGAAGAACGTGACCGGGCGAATCTTCCAGGTTGCCGGTTCCGAAATCGCCATCGCCGAGTCGTTCCACAAGGGACCACGTGGTACCAACGTCGACGACCCGACCCAGATGCGCGACGTGGTGGCCGACCTCATGGCACGAGCCAACCTCAATGCCAACATGCAAGGCGAGTACTCCGACGGCCCCGGTCGACCCGGCAAGACCATCTGAGCCTGTCAAGACCCTGTACCTCCCTCGGTGTCGGCGTTGCGCCGGGGGAGCGCTGAGGAGGGTCTTTGGGCCCTGACGCGAATGCTCCTCATCGAACATGCTTGGCGGCGGCGAGGCGCGATGGGCGCGCCGGTCAGAAGGATTGGCAATGCGTCGAGCATGGATGGGGACGAGTTTGGCTGCAGCGGTGGCGGCAACGCTGGCATTGGCTCCGGCGGTGGGAGCGGTCGACCTGGCATTGCCGACCGACACGGTGATCTATGCCGAACCAGGGACGCTGATCGAACTGGGTCGGGTGCCCGTCAACACCGAGATCGCCGGACCGCAATGCACCTGGGAAGCCAGCGCGACCAATCAGAACTCGGCCCACCCCGGCAATGACATCATCGTCAGGAGCGGTGAGACCGAACTCGTGCTCAGCGAGGTCGAAGCGACCGCAGGCAAGGTCACGACCAACAGCGGCTCGGTCTATCTCGTCGATGAGGTCGTGGTGTCGCTACGCATGGGCCCCGACGGGGTCTTCAGCGGTGGCCTCGATCTGACCATTCGCTACGACCAGTGCACCACCTCGACCACCCTGCCAACGACGACCATCCCAACAACCACCCTGCCGGTCCCGACGACCGATGGTGCACTCGAGCCGCTTGGGCCGAGCGTCACGACCACAGCCACCCTGACCACAGCCACCCTGACCACAGCCACCCCGACCACGGTCGAGCTCGCACCGGCAGGTCCATCGCTTCCGGTCACTGGCGGGAGTAGAACCGAGCCTCTCCTGGTGGCGGGTCTGGCCTTGGTCGGCCTCGGCACGGCCGCCGCGGTGATGACTCGACGTTCCGCTCGATTGCGATAGCGATCGCGGCGGTCTCAGCCGGGCACGGCGACGAGTCGGGTGAAGACGAACTCGCTCCCGGTTTCTGCCAGTACCCGGTCGGCGGCGATGGGGCCCGGTGCCTGGAGCAGCATCCATCCATCACAGAGGGCATCGACCCCGGTTGCATAGGGCGGCGTGGCGACGGGGAGTGGTGGACCATCGCCACTCGTGCCGTCGTAGAACGCCCAGCCGCTGACGGTGGTGTCGAGGGCGGCAGCACTCAGCCAAAGGTGCAGGACCTGTTGTCGATCGCTGGACATCTCAGGCCTCGATCGATCGTTGTTCGGTTCGGCGCAAGTAGTAGTCGACGTCGAATGCGTCGTCATCTGACAGGTACCGCCACAGTCGGGTTCGTTCGGTCAGTTCTCGCCGTGCTTCGTCGGTGCCCATCCAGGGTGGTGTTTGCCGAAGGGTGGCAGCGACCGAGTCGACTCGGCTCTTGGCGAACACATGATCGCTGGCATCGTTCTGCATCGACTCGAAGTCGGCCAGATTCCACAGACGCTGTTGGCGATCCGCAGGGCCAAGCCGAATCTTGTACATCCACCGATCAGTGTTGCTCGGGTTGTCTTGACCCGCATGCCACAGCCCATGGTGGAACACCAGCACGGTGCCGGCCGGTCCACTGTAGAACTGCTCGCCAACGAGCTGCTGGTAGCGGGCGGTGCTGGATGAGGGCACGCGTCGTAGGTGCGATCCCGGCAAGAATCGGGTGCCGCCGCCTCCCGGTTCGACAGCGTGTGGGAAGTAGAACAGCTGGATGTCGAAGTCAGGCGTTGCGGTGTCGGCGATGGCGTCGGCGTGGAGGTGTTGGCGATTGCTGTGCCCGCCCCGCAGGTGATGGACGAAGTCATGATCGAAGATCGGGTCGTCGCCGACCAACGAGGTGATGATGCCCTGGACCTGTGGCAGGCGCAGATAGGCCCCCAAGCCGGGGTGATCGAGATAGCAACGCGAAAGCGGATCGAGGGTGTCAGGGAGGGTGGCGACCAGATCAGCGGATTCAGCACGCTCGCCGATGCCGAACGCTGCCAACTTGGCCCGTTCGATCAGCGGGAGCTCGACCAGCACCGCCTGATTGATGTGATCGGGGACGATGGCGTCGAAGCGCAGGAACCCGTTGGCGACGAACTCGGCAACCTCACGAGTGGTGAGACGATGGTCAGTGGCCGGCATCGGGCATCGCTTTCATTTGGTCGTTCGCCTGGTCTTGGGGTTGGTCTTGGTCTTGCCCGCCAACCGACGACGAGGTTCGCAACGGGATCTCTCGAAGCGCAATCGCCATGGCCAGAACGCCGGCCATCAACGGGATGGCCACGATGAACATGCCGGACACCGAGTCGCTGACGGCACCGACGACGGCGTCTCGAAGATCGACGGGGAAGTTCTGAACGACCTTGGGAGTCTTGATCAGTTCCTGCACACCGCCGAGCTGTTCGAGCCGCTCGGCGCCAAGGCGATCGTTGAGCTCGCTGGTCAGCTTGGACGTGAAAAACGCGCCGGCGATGGCGGCGCCGAACGCGCCACCCATGCTGCGAAAGAAGTTCGACGTCGAGGTGGCGATGCCAAGGTCTTCGATTGGCGCTGCGTTCTGCACCGCGAGCGTGAGGTTGGGGAAGATCAGGCCGAGCCCCATGCCGAGAGCGAACAGCAGTGGCGCAAGATCGAGCGCTCCGGTATCAGGCGAGATCCGGGTCAGTCCCACCATCGCGCCAATGGCGAGGATCGGGCCGGTGACCATCGCCCACTTGTAGCGTCCGGTCTTGGAGACGAGCAGGCCACTCACCGCAGCAACCAAGCTGACGCCGACCGATTGTGGGGTGACCATCAGCCCGCTTCGTGTCGCCGAGGCCCCGGTCGATACTTGGAGGAAGAGCGGCAGGAACGTGGTGACCGAAAGCAGGGCGCCCATGAGAATGAAGCCCATGCCGAAGACCAGCACCACGGTGCGATCGGTGAAGAGCCGGAGCGGGATGATTGGCTCCATGGCTCGAGCTTCTTGCAACAAGAACACGATGCTGGCGCCGACGCCAACCGCAAGGGTCGTCAGCAACTGCCACGACGCCCAGGCGTAGGTGTCACCGCCCCATACCGGGACGAGGATCAGACCAGTCGAGGCGACGATCAGCAAGGCAATGCCGATCCAGTCGATCGTGCGTTCACGGGTGGCAAAGGGGAGCTGGAGACCACGGTTGGTGATCACGAGGGCGACGGCGGAGATCGGGACCACCGCCCAGAACACCCAGCGCCAACCCGGTCCATCGACCAAGAGGCCGCCCCACAGTGGTCCAGTGAGGGCAGAGATGGTGAAGACGCCGGTGAACATGCCGATGTAGCGACCTCGTTGACGAGGCGAAACAACGTCGCCGACGATGACGAACGCCAACGACATGAGGCCGCCACCGCCCATGCCCTGGATGGCGCGGGCACCAACCAGTTGGGTCATCGACTGCGAGACGGCACAAAGGATCGAGCCGAACATGAAGATGGTGATCGAGACTTGATAGACGATGCGCCGCCCGAAGAGGTCAGACATCTTGCCGTAGAGCGGCGTGACGATGGTCGAAGTGAGCAGGTAGGCCGAGACCACCCAGGCAATCTGATTGGCACCACCGAGTTCACCAGCGAGCGTTGGCAGCGCAGTGGCGATCACACTTTGCTCGGTCGAGGAGAGAAACAGCCCGACCATCAGGCCGGCCATCAACCACCGAAGCTGGTCTCGGGTCAGTCCCGTTGGGGATGCTCCCATCGGGGCAGCAGCCATCGGGGAGGCTGGGTTCGTCGTCACGCGCTCACCATGCCCTATGGGGAAGTCATCGGGCAAACGAGGCAACTGCCGATTTCGTCAGATGCTGTGGCAGTCTTTGACGTGCGCTCGACCAAGACCATTCACGTGATCAGCTGCCATGCCGAGGGCGAGGTCGGCGACGTGATCGTCGGTGGGGTCGCACCTCCACCGGGCGACACGCTGTGGGAACAATCTCGCCACGTCGCAACGGACGAGGCGCTGAGACAATTCGTCCTCAACGAGCCACGAGGTGGCGTCTTTCGCCACGTGAACCTTCTCGTGCCTCCGGTCGATCAACGAGCGTCGCAGGGGTTCATCATCATGGAGCCCGAACACACCCCACCGATGTCTGGTTCGAACGCGATTTGTGTCGCGACCGTGTTGCTCGACTCGGGCATCATTGCCATGACCGAACCCATCACGACGATGACCCTCGAAGCACCAGGTGGCCTGGTCGAGGTCAGCGCCGAATGCCACAACGGCAAGGCCGAACGCATCACGATCACCAATGTTGCATCGTTCGCGGGACTGCTCGACGCAACGCTCGACGTCGAGGGACTCGGCTCGCTTCGAGTCGATACCGCCTTTGGCGGCGACAGCTTCGTGATGGTCGATGCCGACGATCTCGGGTTCGAACTGCGTCCCGACGAGGCCGCCGACCTGGCCTTGGTCGGCGCCCGCATCACCGCAGCCGCCAACGAGCAACTCGAGTTCCGCCACCCGACGAATCCCGACTGGCATCACTTCTCGTTCTGCCAGATCGCTGGTCCTCTGACGAGGGTCGACGACGGTGACTGGACGATGCGCAACGCCGTCGTGGTCGACCCGGGAAAGATCGATCGTTCACCAACCGGTACCGGTGTGTCGGCCCGGATGGCGGTGTTGGTGGCCCGCGGCCACATGACGGTTGGCGATCGATTGACGATGACCTCGCTGATCGATTCGACGTTCGTCGGGCAGATCATCAACGAAACCGAGCTCATCGGCCCCGATGGCTCGGTGACCCCGGCGATCACGCCAACCATCAGCGGACGAGCCTGGATCACCGGAATACACCAGCACCTCCTCGACCCCGATGACCCTTGGCCTGCTGGCTACCGATTGTCAGACACCTGGCCTGCGTCTTCGAACCGGCCCAACGCTGCGGGGAGGCAACAATGACCGACACCTTGGCTCCGACCGAGGCATCGGATGAAGGAACGACCCCGGGACTCATCGGCGCAGCGCTGGCCGTGACGGCGTGGGGATCAGCAACGGTGATCACCAAGGCAATGGACATGGGCGGCCTGGCCATTGCCGTCTATCGGTTCGGTCTCTATTTCGCCATGCTGGTGGCGTGGATGGCCCTCCGCAAGGCGCCCTTCAGCGTGCGGGTGATCCGACGATCGGTCCTCGGGGGCATCGCGCTCGGGCTCGACGTTGCCCTGTTCTTCTCCGCCGTGAAGCTGACAACGGTCGTGAACGCCACCATCATCGGATCGTTGCAACCAATTCTCGTGGGTGTCGTTGCCGCCCGATTCTTCGGCGAGAAGATCAAAGCAGCGGACGCGCTGTGGTCAGTCGTTGCTCTTGGTGGCGTGGTCGCGGTGGTGCTGACGTCGTCCTCCTCAGCCGAATCCAGCCTGACCGGAGACCTCCTCGCACTCGGAGCGCTGGTGTCGTGGAGTGCCTACTTCATCGCCTCCAAACAATCGAAGGCAACGATGACCTCGACCGAGTTCACCGCAGGCACCGCGTTCTGGGCGCTGATCATCAATCTGCCGTTGGCAGTGGCCTTTGGACAGGATCTCTCTCGCCCGTCGAACGACGACCTGGTGCTGGTCGTCGTCCTTGCCATCGTGGCCGGCATCGTCGGGCACAGTCTCATGAACTGGTCACTCGTTCGGATTCCGCTCTGGGTCGGCTCGACCTTCACGCTGCTCATTCCGGTGGCCTCGTCGCTGTTGGCCTGGCTGATCCTCGATGAGTCACTCAGTTGGGGCCAGGGCATTGGCATGGTGGTGGTGATTGGCGCACTTGCTGCCATCGTGGTCGGCCAGAACCGAAGGAAGCACGCCCTCCTCCCAAACACTGCTCTCCTCCCAAACACCGCAGAAGGCCAATGACTGACATCACCATTCCGTTGCCCGACGACTGGCACGTGCATCTTCGAGACGACGACATGCTCGCCTCGGTCGTTTCCTACACTGCCCGGCGCTACCGCTACGCCATGGTCATGCCGAACCTGCGGCCGCCGATCACCTCGCTCGAGCAGGCCCAGCGCTACCACGATGCCATCACCGCACAGGTGCCGGTCGACGCTCCCGACTTTCGACCGCTCCTGACCTTCTTCGCCTCGGCCGACCTCGATCCCAACGACGTTCGACTTGGGCAGGCATCGGGGTTGGTGAAGGGCGTCAAGTTCTATCCGGCGGGGGCAACGACCAACGCCGACCAGGCCCTCGGCACTCTCGCCTCGTTCGACTCGATCTACGACGTGTTGGAGCCGCTCGGCATGCGGCTACTCGTTCATGCCGAGTCCACTCGCCCCGATGTCGACGTCTTCGACCGCGAGGCCGCGTTCCTCGAGGACGAGCTGCTACCGCTCGTGGAACGCCGCCCCGGACTCCTCGTCACGCTCGAACACGTGTCGACGGCGGCAGGCGTCGACTTCGTCAGTGACCATGCGAACATGGCAGCGACGGTGACACCGCACCATCTCGGGCGCGATCGGGGCCATCTGCTCGCCGACGGTCTCCGACCCGATCTCTACTGCAAGCCGATCATCAACTCGCCAACCGATCGGGCGGCGTTGATCGCTGCGGTCACGAGCGGTTCGCCGAGCTTCATGCTCGGCACCGACTCAGCGCCGCATCCAACCACCGCCAAATATGGGCCGAAAGCTGCGGCCGGAGTCTTCAACGCCCCGTATGGCATCGAGGTCATCGCCGAGGTCTTCTACCAAGCCGATGCACTGGATCGACTCGCGGGGTTCGCCTCGACGAACGGCTGCGTGCTCTACGGGGTCGATGCGCCGCGGCACGAACTGCGACTCACCCGTAGCCCCGGTGGACCGCAACCGGTCGACCACCTGCTCACCGCCAGCGGCGACGAGGTCGTGTTTTTCGGCGTCGAAGAAGCGGCGCTCTGGAGCCACGAACTCCTCGAGCGATGAGGCTACGGGGTCGTCATTCGGTCGAGGGTGAGCAAGAGCGGAGCGCCAACCAGGCCAAGCGTGACGATGACAACGATGACCACGACGCTCGGGCCCGAAGTATCGACGAGCACACCGGTGACCGTTGGCAGCGAGATGGCCCCGAAGTTGGTGGCAACGAGCTGCCAACCGGCAATCGAGGCAGCTCGCTGGTTGCCAACCCGTAGGGCTGTCGTCGCGAACAGTGTGGGAATGATCGGCGCAAGAGCCATCCCAGCAACCACCAACGGCACCATGGCAATGGTTGGCGGCAGTGCGATGACAGCGATGACCGCGGCACCGGCGGTCCCAGCCAGCGCACCCAATCCGAGACGTTCGATGATCCGGCCGACGACCGCGCCGGCCATCAACAACCGGCCCGCCATCAAGCCCGCCCAGAACGCCGAGACGGCAACGGCGGCGCGTCCGTCGCCCAGTCCGCGACCGTCGGTGAGATAGGTGAAGACCCACTGTCCGGCGGTGACCTCGACCGCAACGAAGGTGGCGAACAGCACGAGCGACACGGCGATCACCGCACGCGGCGGCGCAGAGGCCACCTCGACGTCGGCTGAGGAAGAGGCGCGGGTCTCCACCGTCGGCCAGCGGTCGCGAACCACGACGGCCGACGCAAGGGCGAGACCGACCCCGGCGATGGCGGCGACGATTGGCCAGCGCCAGCCAGGAAGCACCGCAACCACGAGCGGACCGACGGTGGCCCCGAAGCCGTAGAAACCGTGGATCAGACCAGCGCTGCCAACCTCGCCCAATGTGGCAATGAAGACGGCACCAATCGAGTCGATGAGCCCGGACGTCAGACCGATACAGCCGATCGCCACGAGAAAGATCGGCCACGACGGCGACGCGGCAAGGAGTGAGCACGACAAGGCCAGGAGGGCCAAGGCGATCACGAAGGCTCGACCGGTGCCAACGATCGTGACGAGCGATCGTCCGCTGGTCGCCAGGGCCATGCGGGCGACGCCGTAGATCAGCGAGACAACGCCGAGCGTGCCCAGTGATTGGCCATACTCAGCGCGAACTTCGGGCCAAACGACACCCAGCATCGAGATCGGCAGTGCGAACGACGCATACGTGATTGCTGCTGCGGGAACAGTGCCGCGATTGGCCACGGACGTTCGAGAACTCAGTGCGAGGAAGCCATCGAGCCGGACATGCGCCCGTGCAACTCGGCGCTTCCTTCGTTGAGCCCGACGATCTCCGGTTCGATGCCGTGGGCTTTGAACTTGGCAACGACGGCGTCGAGAGCCGACACCGCCGAGGTATCCCAGATGTGTGCGTCGGTGAGATCGACGATCGCCCGGTCGACATCTTCGGTGTAGTCGAAGAGGTGGAGGAGTTCGTTGGTGGAAGCAAAGAAGAGTTCGCCGGTGACGTGGTAAATCCGGGTTCGCTCGTTGCCGGGGTCGATCACGCTCGTGACATCGGCGAGGTGGGCGACGTGGCGAGCGAAGAAGATGGCAGCGAGGAGCACACCGCCGGCAACGCCCAGGGCGAGGTTGTGGGTGGCAACGACGATGGCCACGGTGACGACCATGACGGCGGTTTCGGTGCGCGGGGCCCGCTCGAGATGGCCGATCTTGATGCTGTTCCAGTCGAAGGTGCCGACCGAGACCAGAATCATGACCGCGACCAGTGCCGCCATTGGGATGGAGGCGATCAGATCGCCGGCAGCGAGAATCCCTGCCATCAAGAAGACACCGGCGCTGAGGCTGGAGAGTCGACCCCGGCCACCGTTCTTCACGTTGATCATCGACTGCCCGATCATGGCGCAGCCGGCCATGCCACCGAAGAAGCCGGTGAAGACGTTGGCGATGCCCTGACCACGCGACTCTCGATCCTTGTCGGAACGAGTGTCGGTGATGTCGTCGATCAGCTGAGCGGTGAGCAACGATTCGAGCAACCCAACAAAGGCCAGCGTGATCGCATAGGGAGCGATGATCTCGAGTGTCTCGAGGGTGAACGGGAGATTGGGTAGGGCGAAGAAGGGGAGCGAGTCCGGCAGTTCACCCATTTCGCCGACGGTTGGCACGGTCACGCCCAGCCATGATCCACCAAACCCCAGAACGACGATGGCGATGAGCGGCGACGGGATGGCGGTGGTGACGCGGGGAATCCCAACGATCATGGCGATGCCGAGGGCCACCATCAGGTACACCTCGAGGCTGATGCCAACGAAGTGTTCGATCTGGGCCATGAAGATGAGGATCGCCAGTGCGTTGACGAAGCCGGTCATCACCGGTCGTGGGATGAACCGCATGAGACGCCCGACGCCGAGAAGGCCGAGCACGACTTGGAAGACCCCAGCGAGAATCGTTGCTGCGAAGAGGTACTCGATGCCGTGATCGGCGACCAGCGACACGATCACCAGGGCCATTGCGCCCGTTGCCGCCGAAATCATTGCCGGACGTCCACCGGCGATGGCGGTGATGATCGCGATCGAGAACGAGGCGTAGAGCCCCACCTTGGGATCGACGCCGGCGATGATCGAAAACGAGATGGCCTCGGGAATGAGTGCGAGGGCGACGACCAGACCCGCAAGCAGGTCAGCGCGCACATTGAAGAGCCAGATGCTCTGCAAGCGCGCAACGAGGGACTCGTTCTGAACTAGGGCACTAGTGGTCAAGGTGTTGCTTTCCTGATTGGTGGCTCACCCTCGCAGATGACAAGCGCTGAGCTGAGTCACGAACCAGAGCATCGGGCACGCCGACGTTTTCGCAACATCACAGAGTTTCCAACCTATCGGTCGCCTATCAGCGATCAGAAGGGGTTGTGCGTGACATTCGTCGCCTGTGGGATGCTCTCGTCATGACATCCACCCCTTCCTCCAACGCTCGCATCAGCGGTGTCCACCACCTGGCAGTGAACACCGCCAATATCAAGGAGCAGATCGAGTTCTTCACCGATGTGCTCGGCGCCGAACTGGTCGGGTTGTTCTGGATGCACGGGGTCGAAGGTGCTTGGCACGCCTTCTGCCGGCTGAACGATCACTGTTCGATGTCATTCGTCGAACTGCCGGCAAACCATTGCATCGAGCCGCAACTCGGCGTCACCCATGCCGGCACCGGCGCCGGCCCGTCGGCACCGGGAACGATGCAACACCTGGCGTTCAACGTCGACACACTCGACGAGCTTCGAGCGATGCGAGACCGCATTCGTTCCAAGGGCGTCAACGTGATGGGTGAGATCGATCACGGCATCTGCCACTCGATCTACTTCGCTGGTCCCGAGGGACTCACTCTCGAGGTGGCGACGTCGGCCAAGGCCATTGATGCCCGATCCTGGATCGATCCCGAGGTGGTAGAGAAGGCCGGCATCAGCGCCGGGGATCTCCAGCGCTACACCAACCCCGAGCCGTTCGTCGGCCAAGGCGGCACCGTTGCGCAGCCGCCGATCGATCCGTCCAAGCCCCACATGGCCTATCCACCAGAGCGGTACGCGCAGCTCATGTCCGTTCCCGATGCCGTGCTCACCGCCGGTGCCAGTTACGCCGAGCCGCCGGTGAAGGTCGATCGGTGAGCACACCCACCAACCCGGGAACACCGGCTGGGTGCGAACGCATCGCTTATGTTGTCGTTCACCAGGAAGACGCGGCCTTCAGCGACACCTATGGCGGTGGTGGCAACATCATCGGTCTCGATTGTCATCTGGTGCGTCCCGTCGACTCGCCATCCGACACGGTCGTGGTCTTCATGCATCCAACCGGCGGTGGCATGTACCTGCCGATCATCGGGGCCATGGCTCGGGCTGGGCATCATGTGATCTGGGCAAATTCTCGCTATCGAGGGACTGACTCGGCACTCATCATGGAAAAGGTCGTCGCCGACCTGGGCGCTTGCGTGAGCGATGCCAAGGATCGGCTGGGCTACGAGCGAGTTGTGCTGTGCGGTTGGTCCGGCGGGGGATCGCTGTCGATGTACTACCAGTCGCTCGCGACGCAGGGAACCGGCATCATCGACACGCCGGCCGGTGATGCCTACGTGGTGGAACCAGCCCGACTTCCCAAGGCCGACGCGCTGCTCATCATGGCAGCGCACATCTCGCGCCACGGCACTCTGACCGAGTGGATGGACGCGTCGATCACCAACGAGTCAAAGCCGTTCGAACGCGACCCGCAGCTGAATCTCTACGATGCGGGCAACCCAAACCAGCCGCCCTACTCCACTGATTTTTTGGCTCACTATCGGGCCATGCAGATCGAGCGGAATCGTCGAATCACCCGATGGGTCGAATCCGAACTCGCCGGACTACGTGCTGGCGGTGCCACCAACGAGGAGCGCGCGTTCGTGGTGTACGGAACGATGGCCGACCCTCGCTGGCTCGATCCGAACGTCGATCCGAGCGATCGATTGCCGGGCACGACCTATCTCGGCGATCCCCGGATCGTGAACGACGGCCCGGTTGGGCTGGCGCGTTTCTCCACTCTGCGCAGTTGGCTCAGCCAGTGGAGCTATGACCATGCCCGCGGCGATGCTCTCACCTCTGCGGCGTTCGTGGACGTGCCGGTGCTGGTGGTCGGCAACACCGCCGATGACGCCTGCACCCCCGAACACACCAACCGCCTGTTCGCTGCCGTGCCCCATGATCGCAAGCTCCTCCACCAGGTTTCGGGAGCAACCCACTACTACACCGGTCCCAACGGACGCGACCACCTCAACGAAGCCGTTGGTGTGGTCGGCGAGTTCATCGCCGGCGTCGGCTGATCAGCCAGTCGAACCGTCGGCCTCTTCGACCTCGGCTCGCGCTGCTTCGAGAATGTCGAGTTGCGCGCTGAGGTCATGAAGCTCCGACGACAGTTGCGGTGAAGAAAATCCCGAACTGCGCCCGATCACTTGCGCCGCGATCTCTTCGTATCGCTCGACCGACTTCTCGAGGTCGGCGAGCACCGGCGACTTCAGTCGGTCGGTGAGGTGCGAACATGCCACCAATTGTCTTGCCAGCTTCAGCGCTTGCGCCTCGGCCGAGGTGGTGGCATCGAGCAAAGTGAGATCGTCACCGGCGCTGGCCTTGATACCGAGGTAGGCCTCCTGGACTCGGCGGTGGAGCCGAGCCTCTGGCGCATGGGAACCGAACCAGTGCTCTGGCACCACCGCAGCGATGCCGGGCACGGTCTGGGTCGACTTGGTTGCCTTTCGCTTGATCGCCCCGCCGGTACTCAACGCAACGATGCCGCCGCCGATCACGACCAGGGCGACAACGACGAGCACACCGAGAAGTAATCCGGTCATGCCTAGCCTCCGGCGACGGATCGGATGACGAGAATGAGAATGATCAAGGTGACGACGGCGATGACGGCCGTGATGATCTTGACCTTGCTCCACGGCCGCTCACCGTGGATCTCCCCGGTGGCGCCGTTGATGAAGACCTGCCACGGCTGACCGGCATAGATCACCGTGAGAAGCCAGATCGGCAGCAACACGTGCTTGTAGGTGAGATTCGAGATGTGGGTGTTCTTGTGATGGATCCGCTGCTTGTCGCCACCGATGTCTTGGCGCACCGTCGAATCGATCGTGGACTCCATCCGCTGGCGGGCTTCACCGAAACACGACTCGACGTCTTTGTCATAGGTACGTGACAAATGCCCGGCCATGTAATCGGGGTTGAACGGCTGGAGCATCTGGGTTGGCCATGGCTCGAGCTTGTTGACGTACTTGGCTTCGAAACCGGTATTGCCCAGAACCGTGATGTCATCGAAGGAGTTGAAGACCCGGCCGTTCGCGCGATACCAGTCGGTCTCGACAACGGTCTTGGTCTCGTTGCCGTCGCGATAGGTGCGAGTGCGATTGACGCCGCGCTCGCCCTGGTAGTCGGTCATGGCGTCGGCATCGAAGGTGAAGTAAGCCGAGTAGACACTCTCGAAGGAACCGGCGTTGGAATACTTCTTGAACTCGGAGGGGGCGAACCAGCGCTTGTTGATCCAGGTTTCGAGTAGCTCCTTGGCTTGACGATCCGACACCTGGAACGGCAGCACGCCGTCGACGGCGAGTCGGTCGGGTGCGTCGTGCACGTCGGTGCGTTGGAGGTCGGTTGCGCAGTACGGGCATCGGGTTGCGGTCCACGTTCCGGTGAACGTCGTATGGCCACCACAGTTCTGGCAGACGATTTCCTTCTCGCCTTCGAGCTGGCTTTGGACCCGGTCGCCCCGACCATGGCTCGCGGCCAGCGCCTTCTTGAAGCTCTGTTCGACGACGGCTGCTCCTGGTTCGTGTTCGATTGCTTGGCCAGCACCGCAATGGGTACACGCGAGCTGCTGGCTGGCGATGTCGAACTCGAGTTGACCACCACAGGCCAAGCACGGCCGAACGCCGACGTTCTGTTGGTCGTTGTAGGACGGTGGCTGCTCCTGCGGTGTCGGTGCTGTTGGGCCTGGGGTTGTTGGGCCTGGGGTTGTTGGGCCTGGTGTTGCTGGCGGCGCAGGTGTGCCAGCAAGAGGCAGAGGCGGCGGTAGCGGCGCGCTGCCGGGCCGGTTGGGGGGCTGGGGTGGCGTGATTCCCTCGGTCACGACCTTCCCCCTACATTCCGGCCGGTGGTGAGGCGGGCGGTGCCGCGGCCGGCGGCGGCGTTGGGGGTTGCTGGGGCAGAGGCGGGGGAGCGGCGAACAACGGAGCCAGTGCGGGCACGGTGTTTGCCGGTACCCATCCGGCCATCCCGGCGGTCCAGACCATGTCGGTTGCTTGCATCTGACCGGCAGCCAGACCCGCCTGCATCTGCTCCATCGTGAACGGACCAGCCTGTTGGCCGTTCAGCGCCACATGGTAGGACACCGCCCCCGGCAGTGGCGGTGGGGCCATGGCTGCCGGCGCCGGCGCCTGTTGCTGAGGCTGCGGGTTCATCTGGTTCGCCATCTGGCTGGCCATGGCCATTCCCATACCCATACCGAGCATGTCGCCCATGGCGCCACCCCCGCCGGGATTCTGGGCGGCGGCCAACATCGCGTCGGCTTGCTTGGCCTGGGTGTAGCGGTCGAGGTCGTCGACTTGGCCAAGGAATTGGCTTTCCGCGGCGCCTCGAGCGGTGCCGCGAGTGATGGCTTCGCGAATCTCGTCGGGCAGCGACACCTTCATGTCGATGGCAGGAATGGCGAGACCGAATTCGTCATCGACGCGCTCGGCGACATAGTCGCGCAGCTTGGCTGACAACTCTCGCTGCTTGCCCTGCAAGTCGATGACGCCGAGGCCGGTCTCGAGAACCATGTCAGAGAAGGCGCCGACGATGACTTGGCGGAGCAGTTCGGTGATTTCCTCGGCATCGACCTGGGAGTCGGTACCGATGATCTCACGCAGGAAGATGGCGGTGTCTTCCACCTTGACCTGGCACATGCCGTTGGCACGCACTTCGACCAACTTGAAGTCAGGGTCACGCACGACCACCGGGCTCGGTGTGCCCCAGCGCACCTCGGTCATCCGGGTGTTGATGAAATAGACCTCGGAGCGGAAGGGACTGTCGAATCCGTACTTCCAGCCTTGCAAGGTGCTCATGATCGGAAGGTTCTCCGACGTGAGCTCGTAGTGACCAGGATCGAATTGGTCGGCGAGCGCTCCGCGATAGACGAAGACGGCCTTTTGGCCCTCCCGCACGATGAGCTGGGCACCGTTCTTGATCTCGTTCTGGTAGCGCGGAAACCGCCAGGCCATCGTGCTTCGTGAATCATCGAAGTACTCGATGATGTCGACGAGCTCGTTACGAAGCTTGTTGATCAAACCCATTTCTAGCTCTCCCTCCGGTTGCGTGCGTGGTGAGCGTACTTCAATCGCTGAGGGTGGCTTCACTTGCCGAGTTCCGATCGGCGAATCGTTCCTCGAGCCGAGCGATCTCGGGCAAGCCGATGAGGTCGGTGAACTCCGAGAAGCTGGTCATCGAGTCGAGCGACCCAGCCGGGGTTCCCCGTTCCCGAATCTCACGGAGCACACCGAGCATCGCGTGGGTGGCGGCGAAGAGGGTCGAGATCGGCATGATGATGGCGGCGAAACCGAGTGCCGCGATCTCGTCGAATTCGAGTGGTGGGGTCTTGCCGCCCTCGACCCAGTTGAAGACCAGCGGAATCCCCCTCAGTGCCGAGCAAACCTGTTCGATCTCGCCACGGCCTTGGAGCGCTTCGACGAACAAGACGTCTGCGCCCGCGGCGTGACAGGCTTTGGCCCGCTCGATTGCCGCGTCGAGTCCGAGCGGCGCACGAGCATCGGTTCGGGCGATGATCACGAAATCGTCGTCGACCCGAGCAGCAACGGCGGCTTCGATCTTGGCCACCATCTCTCCCTGGCTGACGACCGACTTGTTCTCCATGTGCCCACACTTCTTGGGCATCACCTGATCTTCGATATGGATCCCTGCCACACCGGCCTGCTCGTACTCGCGAACCGTGCGGATCACGTTGATTGGATTGCCATAGCCGGTGTCGGCATCGGCGACGACGGGCAACGACGTGGCCTGGGCGATGCGTCGAGCGTTGCCGACCATCTCCGACAGCCCGAGAAGGCCAACGTCGGGCCGACCGAGCAGCCCCGCCGAGGTACCGAACCCGGTCATGTACACCGCATCGAAGCCGCTCTGTTCGATGAGGCGAGCGCCCAATGCGTCGTAGCAGCCGGGCAGGAGTAGCGGCTCCGGGTGGGCGAGGAGTTCGCGCAGGCGAGCCGGGCCGCTGTCGTGCTGTCCGAATGGGCGCGGTCCGAGCAGATCAGCCACAAGAACCCTCCACGCTGGCTCCACTACTGGGTCGGACCACGTACAACGTTGGCGTGACTCCGGTCCGTTCGACGTAGCCACGCTGTACCGCTGCGGTGAAGGCCGGCACCTGATCGGTGTCGACCATGGCGACGGCCGCCCCGGCAAAACCGCCGCCGGTCATGCGGGCACCAAAGACGCCAGGCGCCGCTCGGGCCACCTCGACCATCAGGTCGAGCTCGGGTCCGCTGACGTCATAGAGATCGCGCAGACTGGCGTGGCTGGCATTCATTGCCTCGCCGAAGGCAACCAGATTCGAACCGGCCAGATCGGCCGCTGCCTGTTCGGTGCGGGCGATTTCGTTGACGACATGGCGAGCCCGGTTGGCCACTCGTTCGCCGAGCTCGCCGGCATGTTGCTCGACCAGTTCGATCGTCGCCTGGCGCAGTGAATCGACACCGAGGACGGCCGTTGCCTCTTCGCAGTCGGCGCGGCGTTTGCCGTACTCGGACTCGGCGAGTTCGCGGCGACTCATCGTGTCGAGAATCACGATGGTGGCCCCGGGCGGCACGGCAACCGCACGAGTCGACAGGTCAGAGCAGTCGATCAGGATTGCGTGGTCGGCGACGGCAACGGCAGACACCAGTTGGTCCATGATTCCCGTTGGCAAACCGAGGAAGTCGCCTTCGGCGCGCTGGCCCGCGAGGGCAGCAGCGACGGCGTCGAAGGGGAGGTCAGCGATGGCCGCCGCTGCTCGCGCCGCCGCGACTTCTAGGGCTGCCGATGACGACAGACTGGCGCCGACCGGAACGTCGGTTGCCACCGACCCCTGGAAACCACCGAGCTCGACGCCTGCTTCGCGTAGTGCCCACAGCGTTCCGGCAACGTGCACGCCCCACCCGTCGATGGTGAAGCCCGGTTCGATCTCGTCGAGATCGAACCGAGTCTCGCCGTAGCCCTCGCTGTGGAGGACCACCTGGCGATCATCTCGTGGCTCGACCGCGAACCAGGTTGCGTGCGGCAGTCCCATGGGGAGGACGAAGCCGTTGTTGTAGTCGGTGTGTTCGCCAATCAGATTCACTCGGCCCGGCGACCGGGCAAGCAGGGGAGCGTTGTGCCCGAACTCGTGTTGGAAGAGTCGGCAGGCGCGCTGACCGGCATCGAGCTGAGGGGTGGCAGACATGTCGGCAACGATAGAGGTCAGACGATCCGGCTCTTGCCCTCGCCCCAGTAGCGATCCCGAAGCGTGCGCTTGTACAGCTTGCCAGTGGGGAGACGGGGGAGTTCGGCTTCGAAATCGATCGAGCGAGGAATCTTTTGTCGTGAGAGGTGCTCGGCGCAAAAGGCCAGCAGCGTTGCCACTGTTTCCTCCGACTCCGGCACACCGGGCATCAGCTGGACCACGGCCTTGACCTCTTCGCCGAGGTCGACATTCGGGACGCCGAAAACAGCGGCGTCGGCGACCATTGGATGGGTGATGAGCAGGTTCTCGGTCTCCTGGGGGTAGATGTTCACCCCGCCGGAAATGATCATGAAGGTGGCCCGATCGGTCAAGAACAAGAAGCCGTCGTCGTCGACGTAGCCGACATCGCCGACGCTGGTCATGGTGCCGTCGGACGAGGTGGCCTCGGCCGTTTTGGCCGGGTCGTTGAAGTACTCGAATTCGGTGGCGGTTTCGAACCACAGCGTGCCTGGCTCGCCCTTCGCCGAGGGCGAGCCGTCGTCATCGAGCACGTGGAGCGTGCCCAGGATGACCTTGCCGACCGTGCCGGGGTGAGCGAGCCACTCCTCGGTGTTGCACGCAGTGAAGCCGAGGCCCTCGGTTGCGCCGTAGTACTCGTGGATGATCGGCCCCCACCACTCGATCATCTGTTCTTTGACCTGTACCGGGCAGGGCGCAGCAGCGTGCACCGTGAACTCGAGTGATGACAGGTCGTAGCGAGACCGAACCTCGTCGGGCAGTTTGAGCATCCGGCTGAACATCGTGGGAACCAGCTGGCTGTGGGTGACGGAATACTTCTCGATCAGTTGCAGGTAATGCTCGGGATCGAAGCGCTCCATGATCACGACCGTGCCGCCACGTCGCAGCGTGAGGTTCACTGCCGCTTGGGGTGCCGAGTGATACAAGGGTGCAGGCGAGAGATAGATCATGCCTTCTCGGTACTGCCAGAGCTGATCGAGAAACCCGAACAGCGGCATGTTGTAGTCGGGCTGTTCCTCGGGAAGCGGGCGGATGATGCCCTTGGGTTGGCCGGTTGTTCCCGATGAGTACAGCATCGAGGTGCCGAGCCATTCGTCGTCGATCGGGTCGGCGCTCTGGCCGCCGACGGCGTCGGCGTAGGCAAGGAACCGGGCGTCGCTCTTGATCTCGGCGAGGGCTTCGGCGTCGCCATCGACGACGAGGCACAATCGCACATTGGGGCTGGCCGCCACCGCCTCGATGGCAACCCCCAACCTCGAGGCTGACGCGATCAGCACCTGCGACTCGGAGTTGCCAAGAATGTAGGCGACTTCTTCGCCAGTCAGGTACGAGTTGATGCAGGTGTAGTAGAGGCCGGCACGCTCCCCGGCGGAGCAGGCCTCGAGGTAACGGTCATTGTTCTCCATGAGAATGGAGTAGTGATCGAGGCGTTGTAGGCCTTCGTTTCGCAACACGTGAGCCAGCGCATTCGATCGGGCTTCGAACTCGCCGTAGGTGACGCTCTCACCGGTCGCGGCCATGATGAAGCAGGGACGGTCGGGGTTGGTGGTGGCTGCAGATCCTGGGTACATGCCGAGGAAGTTAGCCGGTCTCGGGCGGACGTTCATTTGGTACTGGCGGGTCGGGGTAATTAGGTTGCGATCGATGTCCCAAACGCTCCCGATCGACGCCCCACCAGATCTTGGTGTTCTGATCGACGGGTTGAGCCCTCGAATCAGTCGGATTCTCGACGCAGCACTCACATTGTTTGCCGCCCAGGGCTACGCAGCAACGACGATGGAAGACATCGGTGGTGCGCTCGATGTCCGAGGTCCGAGTCTCTACAAACACGTCGCGTCGAAGCACGAACTCCTGAGTCAACTCATGATCGGCACGATGGCGCGGCTCCAGCGCGACCACGACCAGGCGGTGGCCACCAGCGACGACTTGGTGCAGCAACTGCGCCGGGCCGTCGAGGCCCATGTTCGCTTCCACTCGCGCTATCGACGAGAGGTGGCGGTTGGGAATCGTGAGCTGGCGTCGCTCAATCCCGAGATGTCGTACGAGGTGAAGCAGATGCGCCGGGCCTATGAGCACTCGTTCCGTGATCTCATCACCCGGGGCGCCGAGACCGGTGTTTTCGAGGTGCGCTCGGCGAAGCTCGCGGCCTACACCATGCTCGACATGGGGATTGGCCTCTCACTGTGGTTCCGAGACGACGGCGAATTCAGCGCCGACCAGGTCGCCTACCACTACGCCGACTTGGCCATGCGAGTCGTCGGACGCTGAGCGAGGGGGCGTTGCGTACCTAAACGGGTTCGCTGAGCGCTTCGAGCACGTCGATCGACGCGGCGAGCGCGGCGATCTCGACGGGATCGAGCGAGGCAACCCGTGTTGCCAGCCAGGCTTCGCGCCGTGAGCGGATCTGCTGCGTGCGTTGATGTCCCAACTCGGTTGCGGTCACATACTTGATCCGTTTGTCGGTGGCGTGAGCGGTTCGCTCGACGAAGCCGTCTCGCTCGAGGCGATCGAGCAGCTTGGTGATCATCGACGGTGCCACCTGCTCACGCAACGCGAGGGCCCCCAAGGTGAGAGGGCCCTCGCTGGTGACTGTGAACAATGCCGACTGCATCGAGAGCGTCAAGTCGTTGGCCGACTGCGCCCGCAACTGCCGGTTGAGCCGAGCAACGGCCAGGCGAAGCCGGGCGACCAGTTCGAGATCATCGTTGCCCTCGACCATCAGCGACTCAGTCGATCAGCGCTCTGAGCTTCTCGATCGTGCCGACCGGATCGGGACCGACCGGGTTGACCGACAGCATGTTGACGCCGGCCTCCTTGTAGGCGGCAAGGCGCTCCTTGATGTAGCCGGCCGGCCCAACCAGATTGGACTTCTCGAGGAGTTCGGCAGGCACGGCTGCGGCTGCTGCGTCTTTTTGTCCATCGAGGTAGAGATTCTGGATCTCGGTTGCCTCGTCGACGTAGCCGTAGCGCTTGACGATCGTGTTGTAGAAGTTCTTGTCTCGTGCCCCCATCCCACCGACGTAGAGCGCAGCATTCGGGCGGGCGTGATCGAGGATCGCCTTCTGGGCGTCGCCGGTGAGCGAATCGTCGATGGCGAGCATGCCGCCCGCATTGATCGAGAGTTCGCCGAGCGCCGGGTCGCGCTTGGCCAGGCCCTTGTCGAGTTCCTCACCCCACACGTCACGGAACTTCTCAGGCATGAAGAAGATGGGCAGCCAGCCGTCGGCGTAGCGGGCGGTGTTGGTGACTGACAGCCCCATGAGGCTGGCCCAGTAGATCGGCACCTCGCTGCGAACCGGATGGTTGATCAGCTTGAGCGGCTTGCCGAGCCCGGTGCCCTCACCCTCGGGAAGCGGAATGGTGATCGCCGATCCCTGGTAATCGATCTTTTCCCGGCGCAGCATCATGCGGGTGACTTCGATGTAGTCACGGATACGCGGCATTGGCTTCTCGTATGGAACGCCGTGGAACCCTTCGATCACCTGTGGTCCGGAAGCGCCGAGCCCGAGAATGAATCGACCGTCGCTGACGAAGTCGCAGCCTGATGCGGTTTGGCCGATACAGCTTGCGGTGCGGGAGTACACGTTGAGAATGCCCGTCCCGATTTGCACCGTCTCGGTCTTGGCAGCCAGATAGCCCACCTGAGAGATGGCGTCGTGACTGTAGGCCTCGGGGATCCACACCACATCGAGGCCGACTTTCTCGAGTTGTTGAACGCGTTCAACTCCCTCTTTGAAGCCGCCGGAATAGTTGAGTGACATCGAAATCTTCATGGGCGCCGACAATAGGGCGCAGCGAAGGACGAGATGCAATCCCTTGGCGATCTCGGCGTCGGACGTGTCAGCGGGCGGCGTCGGGTCCGGTGACCAGCGCAGCGGCAACGATTGCCGGAAGCTCGCCGGTGTGGAGGAAGGCGAGCCGCCGCGTCGTACGAGTGACCGCAACGTAGAGGAGGCTCAGTCCATGCGGCTCGGCCAGCATGGCCGCTGGCTCGATGATGATGACGGAGTCGAACTCGAGGCCTTTGGCGGCGCGGGGCGACAACAGGTTTACGTCGTTGCTCACCGACAACGCCATGGAGGTGATCACGGCGACCTTGCCATCGCCGATCGCCCCGAGTTCCTCTTCGATCAGCTGCGGCAATGCTTGCTCGATCGAGTCGACCGGGATGGCATGTGGCGCAACGCCGGTGCGCCGAATCGATCTCGACACCGCGAGATTCGGGGCCAACTCGGCGAGCAATCCAGCGGCGAGGTCATTCACTTCTGCCGGGGAGCGGTAGTTGGTGGAGAGCTCGCGATAGTCGAACGTATCGATCGACGGGGGCAGGTGATCGCGCCACTCACCAGGTGAGCCATTGGAACGCTGAGCCAGGTCACCAACGATCGTCATCGAGTTCCCCCGTGCCCGCCGGGCCACCATCCGCCACTGCATCGGTGTGAGGTCCTGCGCCTCGTCGACGATGACGTGACCGAACCGCCACGACCGCTGTCGGATGGCGAGTTCGGCGACGCTGGCACCGCGATCGAAAACCGAGTCAGCAGCGTCGAGATCGAGTTCGTCGAATGACTCGTCATCGTCTTCTACTCGGACATAGCGGTCGCTCATCGTTCGAACGCTCCGCCGCTGGGCTCGCCACGGGTGAGATCTCCACCGTCGAACGACCAACTATCGAGATAGGGATCATCGAGACTCAGGACTTCGAGCCCAAGCCCGTCAGGGTCGATCGCCTCGCGGTCGAAGTCGGCGTCGTGTTCGAGATCATTGGATTCTTCGGCCTCGAGACGTTGGGCCAATTCGAACTCGTCGAGCGCATCTCGTCGAAGCTGTTCCTCGTCGGCCTCACGAAGCACGGGCCCGAGCAGCGCAAGGAGTTCATCGAGCAACGGCACGTCGGCATCGGTCCAGCGAGCTTGATCGAGATCGAGTTCCGGCGTGCGCTCGCGATGCAGCAGCGAGCGCTGGTGCTGAGTGATGGCAAGACCCCGACTCGCTGAGCGAAGCAGCGCCCGAGAACCCAAGAGATCATTGAGTGCTTGCTCGGGAGTGAGGGGAGGCCAATGTCGCAGCAGGAAGTGGCGGACCTTTCCCGATCCTCGGAACGACTCGACGGCGTCGGCCAGGCTGGCGAAGGCCGGATCATGCACAGCGATGGCGAGCGCCTCGATGATGCCTTGACGAAACGCTGCGGCTCCGTCGTTGTGGAAAGCATGGCGACGTGCTCGCTCGAAGATCGATATGAGCGTTGGCAGGTCGAGGATCACACGACGCGAGCCGTAATAGGTGTGGAGGGGGTCCTTCGGTCGCCGCTGACGGTCACTGACGGCGTTGGCCAGCAGCCCGACCATGACGTCGCGGCCCTTGATCTGGGCGACCGGCGCCTCCTCGCTTCGACCGCGCAGGATGCCTGCGAACAATTCGTTGGCCGTGACCGAGATGACCCCTGATTCGCCGAGTGAAGGAAGCACGCCACTGATGTAGGCGAGGAACTCCGAACTCGGGCCGACGATCAATACCCCGGTGTCAGACAGCGCCGCTCGATTTTCGTAGAGAAGGTAGGCGGCTCGATGGAGCGCAACGACCGTCTTGCCAGTACCTGGACCTCCCTGCACCACCAGGGCCCCGGTGCTCGGTGCCCTGACCACGGCGTCTTGTTCGGCCTGGATCGTGGCAACGACCGACCGCATCTGATCTCGGGTTGGCAGATCGAGCGCTGCGAGAATGGCCGCCTCGCCGCGCAGGGTGGTGTTGCTCCTCCCAACATCGTCGACCAGGGCGTCGACGTCGAAGAGTTCATCGGCGTAGCCGACCAGCTCGTCAGAGGTATAGACGAAGTGCCGCCTTCGATCGACCCCGAGACGGTCGATCGGCGTTGCTCGATAGAACGGGACTGCTGCCGGGGCCCGCCAATCGATCAGCGCCGGCTCGCCGGTTGCGTCGTCGATGACGGTCAGTCGGCCGATATGGGTCGGTTCACCTTCGGCGGAGCAGGTGTAGCCAAAAGCGAGCGCTTCGCCCATGGCCTCGAGTTCTGACACCCGCCGAATGGCGTGCATCGCCCGATCGGCGCTCTGGCGAACCAGCGCCGCCCGAATGGCAGCATCGACCTCGCCGTCTTCGTCGACCAAGTCACGAATGCCATCCTCGGTGGCTTCGGCCGCTTCGTCAGCCAACTGGGTTGCCATGCGGCGAGCACGATCGAGGTGACCTTCGTGCAGGGCCTGCATGCGGCGAAGCGTTCCTCGCTCGTGTTCGAGTTCGACGTCGAATGGTGTCGGCCGATCCACACCACGAGCGTAGAGGCCACCCGA
>JBBQUN010000043.1:0-23433 GCA_038212405.1 Acidimicrobiales bacterium
TGACCAACCGATTCGTCTCATCGTCATCTTCGGCGGCGAGTCGGCCGAGCACGACGTCTCGTGCACCACAGCGGTCCACGTGCTCGAAGCCACCGACAAGAGCCGTTACGACATCCAAGCGGTCGGCATCGATCGGGCCGGCGGATGGGTGGTGGCCGAGGAAGCAATGGCCATCCTGGCCGACGGGACCCGCTCACTTCCCGAACGATTGTCAGCCGAGGGCACCCCGACCTCGCTGGTGCCCGCGATTTCGTCGGCCGAACCCGGCCAACAGATCGTGGTGCTGCCGCTGTTGCACGGGCCACTCGGCGAGGACGGCACCATCCAGGGAATGCTCGAACTGGCCAACGTCCCCTACGTCGGTTCCGGGGTGCTCGGCTCGGCGTTGACGATGGACAAGGCAAAGGCCAAAGAAGTCCTCCGAGCGACCGGAGTGCCACAAACGCGCTGGATGACGCTCTACGAACCCGAGTTCGATGGCACCCTCGACCCACTCATCGACGAACTCGGGCTCCCGCTGTTCGTGAAACCGGCCAACATGGGGTCGTCGGTCGGCGTCACCAAGGCCCACGATCTCGACGAACTCCGCGAGGCGCTTGCCCTTGCGTTCCGTTACGACGAATGGGTCGTTGTCGAGGAGGCCGTCACTGCTCGTGAAATCGAGTTCGCCCTGCTCGGTAACACCGTCGTCGAGTGCTCCGTCGGCGGCGAGATCATTCCTGGCGCCGAGTTCTACAGCTACGACGACAAGTACGCGAACGGTGTCGCCACCGATGTCATTCCCGCCGACATTCCGGCCGACGCCATGTCCGCCATGCAGCAATTGGCCGAAATCTCCTATCGAGCGTTGCGAGTCGAGGGCCTGGCTCGGGCCGACTTTCTCTACGAAGAAGGCGGACGTGGGCCGCTCCTCAACGAGCTCAACACGATGCCAGGATTCACCCCGATCTCGATGTACCCGAAACTGTGGGCAGCATCAGGTCTCGCCTACCCCGATCTGATCGACCGTCTCGTCGGGTTGGCACTGGAACGACACACCCGACGAAGCGCCAAGCGGGTCACCACCCACTGACCGCTACCAGTTCCCCGGAGCGTTGGCAGCGACGAACGCAGCGAGATCCTCGGCGCTGCGATGGCCGCCGGGCTGGAGGATGAGTCGGTCGACACCCATTTCGGCATAGGCCGCGAGGTCTTCGGCCGTGAGGCGGCCACGCGGGGTGATGCTGATCTCGAGCGTGCCGAACTCGCTCGGGCGCTCGACTTGGTCGGCGATGCGCCGCAACGCCGCGATGTCATCGGCGGCGGTCTCGGGATCACGCATGAAGCCATACCAGCCGTGTGCGAGCTCGATCGCACGACGGAATGCCCGGTCGCTGTGCCCACCAACCACGGTATGGACGGCGGGCTGGACCGGCTTGGGGTTGGCGGTGACCGACTGGAACGAGACGTGGTCGCCAGTGAAGCTGACAGCATCACCTGACCACAGTGTGCGCATTGCCGCCAGGTACTCATCCGACCGCTCCCCGCGACCAGCCAGCGGCACCGAGCAAGCAGTCATCTCCGGCTCGAGGTAGCCAACGCCGAGACCGAACAACAAGCGACCGCCGGAGAGGTGATCGACGCTGGCAAGGCTCTTGGCCAGGACCGTCGGCTGACGCTGCGGAAGAATGATGATGCCGGTACCGAGTTTGATCGTGTCGGTGACTGCTGCCAGATACGCAAGCGCATTGGTCGAGTCGACGAACGGCACCTCGGGTGCCGACGGCGATGGCGGTGCCTGTGGGTCCGGCAGCACGATGTGTTCACCGGTCCACACCGACTCATAACCAGCGGACTCGGCCTGCCTGGCCACCGCTGTCATCACCGCCGGATCGGCGGCCGTTCCCATGTTGATCCCGAACAAACCGAAGTGCATCGACGCCATAGCGGCGGACACTACTTGCCGGTGTCGTGATGCTCCAGACCTGGCAACCGAACCAAGGGCGGCCCTCCTCGACCACCGACTGCTGTCAGAGGGTCAGTCGAGCGAGAGCGAGACGTCGAGGAAGTCCAAGACGGTGCGTCGTAGACGGGCGGCAACCCGGACGTCGAGTTCGAGGCCGACGGCACGCAGTGCCTCGGTATCGGTGACGACTCCGGCAATTGCGGCATAGGTCGACACGAGAATGAGACGCGGATCGGCACGGCGAAAGACGCCGGCGTCCATGCCGTCCGTGAGCGCGCCGATAGCAGCATCGATGAGCGGTTGGAGGTCTTCGAGCACGACCTCGGAGACCGGCGCTCCGAGCCGACTCACCTCGCGCATCAAGGCCAACAATTCAGGACGCTGCACGGCCAAACCGAACGCCGCTCGCACGATCGACTCGATCCGTTCCCAGCCAGGCTCTCGCCGCTGAGCCGCTTCTCGCAACACCGATGCGAGCTCGCCAGCCCCTCGCTTGGCGACGGCACGCACCAGACCATCCTTTGATCCAAAGTGATAGAGGACCGTCTGTTTCGTGACGCCGATCGATCGGGCCAGATCATCGAGCGAGGTTGCGGCAACGCCCTGATCAGCGAAGCGAAGCAGCGCCGCTTCGCTGACTCGCTCATGAGTGCTCAAGGCAGAACTGGCCACGGTGGCAACGTAGTCGGTGTTGCCCGCTAGGATCATGTTCTCCTTACCAATTGGTAGAGAGGCTCCGGCCGAACCAATCGATGCGGAGGCCCCGGCCGAACAGCCGGGCATGTCACAGCCGACGACCTCACGGTGCACCAGCGAATGATCGCAGAACAACTGGCAGGCAAGCGGATCGCCATCACCGGTTCGACCGGGTTCCTCGGAACCGCTCTCGTCGAGCGACTGATGCGTGCAGTCCCCGATTGCGAACTGGTACTGCTGGTCCGGCCGGGTAAACGCTCGACACCAACGCAGCGAGCTCGGCGCGAGATCTTCCGCAACAACGCCTTCGACCGCCTGCTCGACGAGCTCGGCAAGGAAGCGTTTTGGGACGCGATCGACCGCCGAGTCACCGTCATCGCCGGCGACGTTGGCACCGACGGCCTCGGTCTCGACGACGAGGGACGAGCACTCATCGCCTCGTGCCATACGGTCATTCATTCGGCCGCCACCGTCAGCTTCGACGCCGCCATCACCACGGCGGTCGAGGTCAACCTCCTCGGCCCCACCCGAATCGCGCAGACCCTGCAATCGCTCGAGGTCACGCCCCACCTGGTGGCGGTGTCGACCTGCTACGTCGCCGGCAATCGTCGCGGCGCAGCCAACGAAGAGCTGTTGTCGAACAGTCCGTTCCACATCGACGTCGACTGGCGTTCCGAGGTCGCCGCCGCCCGTCGGGCCCGCTCCGACTTCGACGCCGAAAGCCGTCGAGCCGAGAAGCTCGACGAGTTCCGTGCCGCTGCCGTCGAAGAACTCGGTGCCGCCGGCACTCCGCTGCTCGCGGCAAAGACCGAGCAGGGTCGCCAGCGTTGGGTGTCCGAGCAATTGGTCGAAGCCGGTCGTGCTCGTGCCGCATCACTCGGCTGGCCCGACTCCTACGCCTACACCAAGGCGCTTGGCGAGCGAGCGCTCGACGAGTCGAAGGGGAACATCCCGGTTTCGATCGTGCGGCCGTCCATCATCGAATCGGCGTGGGCCGAGCCCTACCCCGGTTGGATCAAGGGCTTCCGCATGGCCGAGCCCATTCTGATCAGCTATGCGCAGGGTCTCCTCAAGGAGTTCCCCGGCGTTCCCGAGGGCGTCGTCGACGTCATCCCTGTCGACCTCGTGGTTGCCGCCATCATCAACGTCGCCGCCCGCGGCCCACTCGACCATCTCGACATCACCCAGGTGGCCTCTGGTACCCGCCAGCCATTGAAGTACCGCCAGCTCGTCGAGCTGGTCAACGGCTGGTTCACCGAGAACCCGCTCTACGACAAGAAGGGCCAACCCATTGCGGTTGCCCCGTTCTCGTTCCCGGGTCGAGGCGCAGTCGAACGCCAGCTCGACCGCATGCAGAAGCAGCTCGACATGGCCGACAAAGCGCTCAAGCTGCTTCCGTTGCGGGGCAAACAGGCGCTCATCGTTGCCGACATCGAAGACAAGAAGGAACAGGTCGATCGAGCGATCGGCTACGTCAAGATCTACGGGGCCTACGCCGAGTCCGAAGCGCTCTATGGGGTCGACAATCTCGTCGCCTTGCACGCTGCGCTCGACCCGGCCGACCAGGTTGGCATGGAGTGCGACCCAATCGTGATCGACTGGGAGCGCTACGTCACCCAGATCCATCTGCCGTCCGTGGTCGACCATGCCCGAGTCAAGACGAAGAGCGAGGCGTCCGATCCCGATGCCCGCACCAAACGACTTCGCACCCGTGTGCTCGCTCCCGAGCGCCAGCTCGCTGCATTCGACCTCGAGAACACGATCATCGCTTCGAACGTGGTGTTCAGTTACAGCTGGCTTGCCACTCGCCGTATGGGACCCATGGACCGGGCCAAGTTCACGCTGAAGACGCTGCAGGAAGTGCCCGAGCTCCTCGCCCTCGATCAACGAGACCGCACCGATTTCTTACGCCACTTCTATCGTCGCTACGAGGGTGCATCGGTGGCCGAGATGGACCGCCTCGGCAGCGAACTCCTGGCCGATCACATTCTCACCAAGGCCTTTCCCGCCGCGTTGCGTCGAGTGCGCGAGCATCAGCGTCTTGGTCATCGCACCGTCTTGATCACCGGTGCGCTCAACATCGTGGTCGATCCGTTACGCCCCCTGTTCGACGACATCATCTGCGCCGAGATGTCGATCAAGAACGGTCGCTACACCGGGGAACTCCTGCGAGTTCCTCCAACGGGCGAAGTGCGGGCCCAGGCGCTGCGCGACTATGCAGCACAACACGACATCGACCTGGCCGAGTCCGTTGCCTACGCCGACTCATCGTCGGACCTCCCGCTGCTCGATGCCGTCGGCTTCCCCGTTGCCATCAACCCCGAGACCCGCCTGGCGTCACTCGCCATGAAGCGCGGTTGGTTGATCGAGTACTGGTCGAAAGCGCAAGGCGGCAGCGACCGCATGCTGCCACTCGGCCCCCTTCCTGTCCCCCGTCGCACCAGCCGCTAAGCGAGTTTCTCACCCCCCATGGCTTCCACTCCCTCCACCAATCCACGCCCCGGCTTCGTTCTCGCGGTCGACCGCCAGACACCGCCGATCCTGTTCCACCACGGCGAGGGCTTCCGCATGGAGAAGCTGCCGGTCGGTCGCAGCCGGGTGATCTACCCGAGTGAGCCGCTCAAAGGCATGAAGGACCCCGACGGCGCCATCGTCGACGCGTTACTCAACCCCATCAACGACGACCCGCTGCCGACCTTGCTCAAGCCGGGCATGAAGCTCACGATCGCCTTCGACGACATCTCGCTGCCGCTCCCGCCGATGGCTCGGCCCGACGTGCGTCAACGCATCATCGAAGCCGTGCTCGACATGGCGGCCGAGGCCGGCGTCGACGACGTCCACATCGTCGCCGCCCTTGCGCTACACCGACGAATGACCGAACCCGAACTGCGACACGCGGTCGGCGATCGAGTGTACGAAGCCTTTGCCCCTCACGGTCTGCTCTACAACCTCGATGCCGAAGACCCCGAGCAGATGGTCATCCTCGGCGAAACCGACCACGGCGACACGGTGCAGATGCAGCGCCGGGCTGCGGAGTCCGACCTCGTCATCTACGTGAATATCAATCTCGTCAGCATGGATGGCGGCTGGAAGAGCACCGCCACTGGACTGTCTGGCTATGCCGGGGTTCGCTCGCACCACAACCCCGAGACCATGAAGAAGTCCACCAGCTTCATGGATCAGGAGAAGTCGGAGCTGCACAAGTCGAACTGGCGCCAGGGCGACATCATCAAGAAGCACGGACCTCGCATCTTCCAGATCGAATCGACGCTCAACACCAACACCTTCGGCTACGACGGGCCACTCTCGATGCTGCAAAAGCGCGAGTGGGAATGGAACCTGAAGGATCGGGCGAAGTTCACCGCCATTCAGGCGGGTCTCAAACCAATGAACTCAGCCCAACGCCGGAAGGTCTTCCACTCGTGGAAGTCACCATACGAACTCACCTCGGTGCAGGCGGGCGAGGTCGAGGCTGTCCACAAGAAGACGACCGAGATGGTCTACAAACAGCATCTCGTTCCGGTCGAGGGGCAGACCGACATCGTCACGATGGGCCTCCCCTACCTGTCGCCCTACAACGTGAACTCGATCATGAACCCGATCCTGGTTGCGGTGCAGGGGCTCGGGTATTTCTTCAACCTCTATCGCAACAAGCCGGTGGTACGAGAAGGCGGCGTGCTCATCATGAGTCACCCCACCACGTGGGAGTTCCATCCGGTCCATCACCCGAGCTACATCGACTTCTTCGAGCAGGTGCTGGCCGAAACGACCGACCCGGTCGTCATGCAGCACAAGTACGAGAAGCAGTACGCCGAAGACGAGTGGTACCGCCACCTCTATCGCACCAGCTACGCGTACCACGGCGTGCATCCTTTCTACATGTGGTACTGGTGCTCGCATGCGCTCGAGCACCTGGGTCAGGTCATCATCGTTGGCGGCGATCCGAACGCGGTTCGTCGGCTAGGTTTTCGTCCTGCAACAACGCTGCAAGACGCACTCGAGATTGCCGAGGACACCGTTGGCCCCAAGCCGACGATCACCCATCTCCACAATCCACCCATTCTCATGGCCGACGTTCACTAGGAGTTCTCAGTGGATTGGCTGCGGTTCATCACCGAAACTCCAACAGCGCCGAGAGGTGTGAACAAACGCGTCGAGCCCTCGAACACCGGCGTGCACTATGACACCGCTTGGGCCCGACGCCCGCTGGCCAAGGCGGTGCGAGAGGTCGGGGTGTACGGCTTCATGAAGCCTGCCGTTCGCATCTACGCCAAGCCGAAGGTGATCGGCGCCGACCGCCTCGACGCCGTCGAGGGTCCGGTCATCTTGGCTGCCAACCACCACAGCCACGCCGACACTTCCCTCATGTTGGCCACCTTGCCCAGCCACCTCCGACGCGACCTCGCCGTCGTTGCCGGCGCCGACTACTTCTTCCCGAACCAGATCGTTGCCGCAGCCTCGGCGCTGTTCATCGGAGCCATCCCGATCGAGCGGACGAAGCTGTCGAAACTCTCGATCGAGAATGCCGTCAAGGTCATCGAGGCCGGTCACAATTTGTTGATCTATCCCGAGGGCGGCCGCAGTCCCGATGGCTGGAGCCGAGAGCACCGGCCAGGGGCAGCATTTGTGGCCAAGCAGACCGGTGTTGCGGTGATCCCGGTGTACATCGATGGCACCGCCAGCGTTCTGCCCAAGGGTCAGAACTGGCCAACTCGCTCGAGGACGGCAGTGGTGTTCGGCAAGGAGCTCCGCATGGAAGCTGGCGAAGACGCTCGTGTCTTCGCAGCCCGCATCCAAGCGCGGATCAACGAACTGGCTGATGAGTTCTCTCATGGATGGTGGGAATCGCGCAAGCGGGCTCACGCCGACAAGATCGAATCGCTCCAGGGCCCTGAGGCTGGTGCCTGGCGCCGTCGTTGGGCGCTCGGCCCCAAGCCGGCCGAACGATCTCGGGTCAAGGCCAAGCGTTGGCCCCAGCGGTGAGCTGCGAGATACAGCGATGAGCTGCGAGATACAGCGATGAGCTGCGAGACACAGCGGTAGATGCTGTCCTTTCCCATCAAGCCGATGAAGGCGAAGCTCGGAGTGATCCCGAGCGATGATGAGCAATGGGCGTACGAGATCAAGTGGGACGGTTATCGAACGATCGCGTTCGTCGGTACCGACTCGACAGCGCCCGTCCGACTACAATCGACGAGCGGTCTCGACATGACGGGACGCTGGCCAGAGATCGGCGCCATCGCCGATTCGGTCAATGCGTCATCAGTCGTTCTCGACGGCGAGATGTGTGCTCTGGACGACGAAGGCAAGCCGCGTTTCGAGCTCATCCATCGCTCGGACCGACCAGCGGTCTTCCACCTCTTCGACGTCCTCGAGATCGATGGCAATGACCTGACCGCACTGCCGTACGAGCATCGCCGAGCGCTACTCGATGGCGTTGTCGAGGTCGGCCCGAATTGGATCGTGCCTGCCAACCGCATTGGCGGTGGAGCGGAGCTCCTCGCTGCCACTGCGGTGGCCGGACTCGAGGGCGTGATGGCCAAGCGCCTCGGGTCGATCTATCGACCTGGTCGTCGATCCGACGACTGGCGCAAGATCAAGAATCGTCAACGTATCGAGGTGACGATTGGCGGTTTCACCGCCGGCACGGGCAACCGGGCCTCGACGTTCGGTGCGCTACTCGTCGGCCTTCCCACCAATGGCGGCCTCGCCTTCGCTGGTGGTGTTGGTACTGGCTTCTCGCAAACGACACTGGACACCCTCACCGAGCATCTCCATGAACTCGTGGTGACGAACTCCCCTTTCAGCACCCCGGTGCCTGCCTCACACCAACGTGGTGCCAGCTGGGTGCTGCCCGAACTGCGAGCGGTGCTCGACATCGCCGAACTGACCAACGACGGCTACGTCCGACACGCCAGCTTCATCCGTCTCGTCGACGACGCGTAGGAGCCAGACGGCAATGCCGTCTACGAGGGGGATTCGCGGGCCTCAAGACGGCTCGTCATCGGCAACATCATCTCGAGCCTCTTTCGCTGTTGCCTTTGCTTCGGCCTCGGCGTCGATGGCCTCCACGGTTTCCCCGGTGAGCTCCTCGGTGCAGTCGAGTAACTGGTTCCGATCGCCACAGGTCACGCCAAAGCGTTCGTAGTCACTGCCAACCGGAGCCTTCTCCCAAAGCTGGTCGCAGGCACTTCCTTCACCCGCATCGCATTGTTCCCAAAGGCGATCGAAGGTCGGGTCGTCGCCGAGCGTGAATGGCTGATCGACGAATGCGAGCGTGTCGGGCTCGAGCGGGCTGTCGAGCACGAAAGCGGATGCTTCCTCGCATGAAGCCGTCAGTTCGTCGACGAGCAGCGCTTCAGCGCTGGTGCGTTCGGCGCCTGGCATGAGCACGAACAGCGACAACTCCTGTGCCCCAATACCGACGACACACTCAGCTACGTCGCCGTCCATACCAGCCTCGATGTTGGCAGCAACGACGGTATCGATCCCGGGAGCGGTCATCTCAGCGTCGGACGTGCAGCCGCTCACGAGCAGGGCAGAGGCAACCCCGGCAACCAACGACGGCTGTACGAGACGAGGAATCATGGCGAACATCGGTCCTCCATCGGCAGGAGTTGCTCACGAGCAAGGATCTGGCGGAAACTCCGACCTCACCATCAAGGAGCCGCTATGCATCTCGAACTGAGCGCCGACGACGTTCTCACCACGACCCGATCCGTTCGCAAGCGCCTCGACTTCGATGCACCAGTCGAGCGTTCCGTCGTGACCGAGTGCATCGACATTGCGCTTCAGGCTCCCACCGGGTCGAACTCACAGGGCTGGCAATGGATGATCGTCGAAGATGCAGCCAAGAAAAAGGTGATCGCCGACTTCTACGCTGCCAACTTCGCCGCCTACGCCAACATGCCAAAGCCCGAGTACGCCGCTGATGATGTGCGTACCCAGTCCAGAGCTCAGGTCGTCGACTCGGCACAGTATCTGGCCGACAACTTCCACCGAGCACCGTTCCTCGTGATCCCGCTCATCGCCGGCCGACTCGACGAAGGGACGGGCACGATGGGCCAGGCCAGTGCGTGGGGCTCGATCCTGCCTGCCGTCTGGAGCTTCATGCTCGCCTTGCGCAATCGCGGACTCGGCTCGGCGTGGACCACACTGCATCTCCCCAACGAACGCGAAGTGGCCGACCTGCTGGGCATCCCGTTCGAGGGATACACACAGGCCGGCCTGTTCCCGGTTGCTTACACCAAGGGCACCGACTTCAAGCTGGCCAAGCGGCTTCCCGCCGAGCAGCTGATGCACTGGGACACCTGGTAGGACAGCGACGCCTGGTAGGGCCTCGGTTTCACTCGGGGTGGAGCCCGTCTCGAGAAGCAGGTTGTTCCAGATACCAACCGGGGCTGACCAGATGGTCCGCTCGATCTTCTGGGTGATGGCCTCGAGCTCGGGCGAAAACTCGAGCCCTGGGCAAGATCATCCGTCCGGGGGTTGGTCCTCGACCAGCCTCAGTCCGGTTGGTGACTCACCCAGGTCGGATCGAGTGGACAGCTCGACCACGAACTCAGTCACATGACCAGGGAATACGTGCTCGGAAACCAACACCGGATCGCCGCGTTCACCAAAGGTCGTTCGCTTGACCACCAAGACCGGCGAGTGCTCGGGAACACCCAAGAGCTGGGCGTCGTCAGGCCCCGCCAACGCCGCCCCGATGGTCTGGCTGGCTCGGCCCAACGGTTGCGGTAGCAACGAGTAGAACGGCAGACGCTCGACATCGGCCAGGGAGAGCTCGGCCCCGAGGTCCTCACGACACCAGACGGTGACTCGGGCGAATGGTCGGCCGTCGGCCAGGTTGACCCGCTTGGTGATCAGCACTCGTGGCCCAAGCAACGGAGCAACATGACGAGGGGCTGGACCGAAACCGAAGTCGATGATCCTCCGCTCGGATCGCCGTCCGGATTCGGCGAGCTGGGCCTCGATCGTTGCGAGACCGATCAGCGGTTGCGGCACTGGCTCGGATGCGACGAACCATCCCGAGCCCTGTCGGGCGTCCACCAGTCCGTCGGCCTTGAGCACGTCCAGCGCTTTGCGTATCGTCACGCGGCTGGCGCTGTACTTCGCGACGAGTCCCGACTCGCTCGGGAGCACCTCACCCGGTCCGTACTCGCCTGCAACGATCTGACGTCGAAGGGTGTCGGCAATCTCGTGGTAGCGGATCGTCCTCACTTGTATTAGAGTTGTATCATGCGTTGGCTTGCAACGGCAACGCCTTCGAGCAATCAGTCCCTGAACAATCAGTCTCTGCACAGACCTTTCCGAACACCCTTCCCCAAAACAACCAGTCGTCGAACAACCAGGAGCCCCGCACATGGCCGTCGGACCAGAAACCCCCATCACCTTGATCGAAGGCGTGTACGGCACGCTCGACGAGCGAGTCGGCAACTTTCGCACCCGCCTCGGGCGCCCGCTGACTCTCACCGAGAAGATCCTCGCCAATCACCTCGATCAACCCGATGCCGAGGTCGAACGAGGTGTCTCCTACGTCGACTTTCGTCCCGACCGAGTGGCCATGCAAGATGCCACCGCCCAGATGGCGTGGCTCCAGTTCGACACCGCCGGCCTCACCGAGGTCCAGGTGCCAACCACGACCCACTGCGATCACCTCATTCAGGCCAAGGTCGAGGCGAAGCAAGACCTCCTTCGGGCGATCGACACCAACGAAGAGGTGTATCACTTCCTCGAGTCCATCTCGGCCAAGTACGGCGGCGGCTTTTGGAAGCCCGGTAGCGGCATCATCCACCAGGTCGTGCTCGAGAACTACGCCTTCCCCGGCGGCATGATGATCGGCACCGACTCTCACACGCCCAACGCCGGCGGCCTCGGGATGATCGCCATCGGTGTCGGCGGTGCCGATGCCGTCGACGTCATGACCGGCTTCCCGTGGAACGTCCGCTTCCCCAAGATGATCGCCGTACACCTCACCGGCGAGCTCAGCGGATGGACCGCCCCCAAAGACGTCATCCTCAAGGTGGCCGAGATCCTCACCGTCAAGGGTGGCACCGGCGCCATCGTCGAATACATCGGCCCCGGCGCCCAAGCCATCTCTGCCACCGGCAAGGCCACCATTTGCAACATGGGTGCCGAGATCGGCGCAACCACCTCACTCTTCGGCTACGACGACGCCATCGCCCGCTACCTCAAGAGCACCGGCCGCGAAGCAACCGCCGACGCCGCGAACGCTGTTGCTCACCACCTCCGCCCTGATGACGAGGTGCTTGCCGATCCAGCCAGCTACTACGACCAGGTCATCGAAATCGACCTGTCCACGCTTACCCCACACATCAATGGTCCGCACACCCCCGACCTCGCCCGCGAGGTGAAGGATCTTGGCGCCGAGGCCCGAGCCGAGGGTTGGCCCCTCGAGATCAGTGCTGCGCTCATCGGGAGCTGCACCAACTCGTCGTACGAAGACATCACGCGCGCCGCTTCGATTGCACGAGAGGCCAAGGCAAAGGGGTTGACGCTCAAGACCGAGCTACTGATCACGCCGGGTTCCGAGCAAGTCCGAGCCACCATCGAGCGAGACGGCCTCCTCGCTGACTTCGAAGCCCTCGGCGCCACGGTGCTGGCGAACGCCTGCGGCCCCTGCATCGGACAGTGGGATCGGTCCGACGATCGCCAGCCCGGTATTCCGAACGTGATCGTCACCTCCTACAACCGCAACTTCCCGAAGCGCAACGATGGCGACGCCGCAACGCTGGCGTTCGTCACCTCGCCGGAAACCGTGATGGCGCTTGCCCTCGCCGGCACGGTCGACTTCGACTTCATCAACGACACACTCACCAACGACGTCGGCGCCGAAGTCAAGCTGTCGGTACCGGTCGGCATCGAGCTTCCACCCCGGGGCTTCGACCCAGGCGAAGACACCTTCGTCGCTCCCCCGGCCGATGGCTCGGGCATCAACGTTGCGGTCTCGCCGACCTCGGATCGCCTGCAGCTTCTCGAGCCCTTCCCGGCATGGGACGGCAACGACTACGAGAACCTGCCGATCCTGGTGAAGGCATTCGGCAAGTTCACCACCGACCACATCTCGATGGCCGGTCCGTGGCTCAAGTATCGCGGCCACCTCGAGAACATCTCGGGCAACCTCTACCTGGGTGCGGTGAGCGCCTACCACGAGAACATCGTCGGGATGGGCAAGAACGTGCTCACCGGCGAACGTCAGAGCTTCCCCGACATCGCCAAGTCCTATTACGAGGCGGGCCAGCACTGGGTCGTCATCGGCGACGAGAACATGGGCGAAGGCTCCTCACGCGAGCATGCCGCCATGGAACCCAGGTTCCGCTTGGGTTTGGTGGCGATCGCTCGTTCGTTTGCTCGCATCCACGAGACCAACCTGAAGAAGCAGGGCATGGTGCCACTGACCTTCGCCGACCCGGCCGACTACGACCGCATCGGTGAAGACGACCGCATTGCCGTTCGCGGACTTGCCGATCTCACCCCGGGTGTTCCTCTTCTGGTCGAGGTCACCACATCCGAAGGTGAAATCTGGAGCTTCGAAGGCAACCACACCTTCTCACCGGAGCAGATCGAGTGGTTCAAGGCCGGTTCGGCCCTCAACGTGATCCGCCGTAACCTCGGCAAATGACGCTGGCGTTCGTCAGCCCTGGCGGGCTTTTCCGCTAGCCCTTCCGGGCCGAGTTGCTCGCTGGCGCTCACCACTCGACAACCCAAGTCCAAATGCAAAGGATCCCCCGCCGATTCGGCGGGGGATCCTTTCACTGTTGCATCAGTTCGCGGCCACGAATGACTTGGTCGAGAACTCCGTTGGCGCCGAGATCACGCCGCCGAGGTCTTGTTCGACGTAGTCGATCCACCCCTGGGCGTAGTCGAGATAGGTGTCGACATAGAGCCCGGCGTCGAAGATCACGCCCATGGTGAAGTAGCCGTCGCCACCACCAGCCATGAAGTCGTTGGTGACGACGGTGTAGGAGTCGTTGGCTCCGATCGGCGTCCATGCCGTTGCGCCCCGAGGACGAACCTCGACATTGGTGACCCGCTGCCCCTGTGGTTTGGTGAGATCAGCGTCCCATCGCAAACCCGAGGCGTACGGGTAGGCCCCGGAGGAGCCCCCCGAACGGGTGGCGTTTTCGATGCCTTCCTCGATCGAGGCCACGATCTGCGCCCCGGTCATCTCCATGTTCACCATCGTGTTGGCAAACGGAAGGAGCTCGTAGGCATCGGCGATGGTGTAGTCACCGGCGAGAATGTCGACTCGCACACCACCGGAGTTCTGCAGCGAGATATCGGCTTCGAAGCTGCGGGCAAGGAAGCCATCCACCACCAACTGCTGCACCTCACCACCGGTCTGCGCCGTCTTTTCGAGACAACCGTCGACGGTGCTTCTCCCCTGACCGGGAATGCGCTCGAGACAAAGATCACTCGTTGCTCGACCGATGACCTGCTGCTCGAGGACCGCGACCTCCGAGGCGTACTCTTCGAGAATCGCTTGTGCGCCGACGTCGGGTGTCACGATCGACAGGTTCGCTTGACCGGCGATGTAGTTCTGCACCGCGGCGAGATCGGCCCCGGCAAGCGGAACGTCGTCGCCTTCGGCGTTCGGACGAGTGAATTCGGAGCCCAAGATGAGGTGCGGTGTGCCAGAGCACCCAGCCACATGCCCGTAGCGATCCCATTCGATCTCGAGCTCACCAACAACGGCTGAATACTGCCAAGCCTGAGCAATACAGACGGGGAGCCCCTTCGCATCGGTGGTCATGGTCGGGTACGGACCGCCGCTGGTGAGTCCGATCTCGTCGAAGTTGCCGAGCAGCGTATGTGAGTCGCCGCCGATGATCACGTCAACGCCACTGACCTTCGACGCAAGCGCAAGATCGTTGGCGTACTGATAATGGGTCACCAACACGATCTTGTTGATCCCGATGCTGGTCATTTCGTCGACATAGCGCTGCGCCGTCTCGACCTCGTCGAGGAACTGGGTCGACTTGAGCGGGCTCGAGGAGAGCTTGGTCTTGTCGGCAATGTCGAGACCGATGTAGGCCACGTACTCGCCATCACCGTAGGGCTTGACGATCCAGGGCCGGATGTATTGGTTGGGACCCTCTTCGGCAAGTGGGGTTCCGACCCTCGGCAGCACGTTGGCACCGAGCACCGGCGTGTCACAGTCATCGGTGGCCAAGTCGTCGAGGAAATCACGAAGGCCGGCATCGCCACCGTCGAACTCATGATTGCCCAGTTGGAAGGCGTCGAAGCAGATCTCGTTCATCAATGCCGCGTCGGCCTCGCCATTGAAGAGTGAGTAATACAGCGTGCCGGTGATGGCGTCGCCGGCGTGGATCTTCATGATCGGCTCTCCGGCGTTGGCGGCCTCGAGTTCTGCGAACTTCGCAACGACCGAGGGGAAGCCACCAAGCGAGGCGTCGGTGTCGACACCAGCGAGTGTGAGCCCGACGCCGTCGGGGTCGAGATGAGAGTGGTGATCATTGATGTGCAAGATGTTGAGCTTGAAGTCGCCCTCGGGCTTGGTGCGCTCGCGCTGTTCTGGCGAGTCGGCAAAGACCTTCACGATGGCAACGCGTGATACACCACTCGACAACTGGGCGAGCCAATAGGCCTTGCCGCCATCGTCGGGGTTGCGACTCAATGCGTCGATGTACAAATTGTCGAGAAAGACCGAGTCCGACACCGAAGGACCGAACCGTCGCTGACGCTCGGGCGACGACAGGAAGAGCTCGACGATGGCGTCATAGCTCAGCCCGTTTTGGTTCTGCGTGAGCCAATAGCTCAACCCATCGACGTCGGGCACACGACCAAGGATCGTGAGATAGGCCCGTTCGATGCGCCCGACCTCCTCGTTGACCGCAAGCCCAACTGGTGTGTCGGACCCCTGCGACACCTGCGGTTGTTGGACAGGCAGCGTTGCTGCTGCGACCGGAACGCTGGCAATGGCGCTCGCACCGGCAACGGCTGCCAGTGCAGCGACTGCGAGCCTTCGCTGGTGATGTCTCTCTCGATTGTTCGTTTGGCGCATCTCTTCCCCTCTTCGGCTGACGTTGCCCCGGTCATACCACGACCTCTGAGCGCGGTGCTCGGCCACCACCCGAAATTGAGACAGTCGACGCGCAGCGTTCACCGGTCGGCCACGAACAGTGAGATTCGACGGCATCGAACCCGGGCGCGAGCGCCAGCCGTTCCTCGCTCTGCTAGTCGGGTGCTAGCCGAGCTCGTCTCGCCACGGAGGGTTCGCTCCGGCACGCGAGACGGTGAACGCGGCAACCGCGACGCCGAACGCAGCGATCTCGGCCCACTCTGCCGCTGCGATGGCACCGATCCCGCGTTCGGCGGCATGACGCTCGTGCAGTTGCGTGAGTACACCGCCACAGAACGAGTCTCCGGCGCCGACCGTGTCGATGACCTCGACGCGTTTGGCTGACACCGCCAGCGTCTCGCCCGAAGCAAGCGAGACCTCGACCCCGTCAGGCCCAAGCGTCTTGATCACGACCTTGGCGCCGCGCTCGACCACCTCGGCCGGCGAGGTCTGCATCCAGTCGAAGTCTTCATCAGACCCACGGACGAGATCGGCACGATCGAGCCAGGCGTTGGCGTAGCGCCACCAAACAGCGGCGTCATCAGCCATGATCTGCGGGCGAATATTCGGGTCGAAGGAAACAATGCCGTCAAACCCGGCAAGCACTCGCAGATATTCGTCGGCGCTCGACCCCCGGAAGATGCCGAGCGTGCCGCCATGAAGAATCGAGGCTGAAGTATTGATGGCCTCGACATCAAGGCGCTCGAGACAGGCGTCAGCAGTTCCGTCACCTTCGAACTCGAACGACTGCACCGGAACGGTGGTGACAATGGCACGCGCTGTTGGCTCAGATCCGCGCTGGGCGAACCGCAGGTCGACCCCCGATGCTTCGAGGTGAGCCCAGATGGCATCGCCGTAGCTGTCAGTCGATACCCGACCGAGGAAACCGCTCGGCGCCCCGAGCCGTGCTGCGGTGACGGCCGCATTCATCGGACCCCCACCAGGAACGGCACGCCCATCGGGCAGGACATCGACCAGGGCTTCGCCTGCGGAGAGAATCATGCAGCGAAGCTAGCCCTGACCCAAAAAGAACGAAACCGGCCCTCCTTTTCAGGGGCCGGTTTCGGGGCGTCAGGTACGAGGGGGACCGACCTAATCGCCACGAGCGGCCTTCATTAGGGGGACCGAAAGCCGCTCGATCTCCTGACATCGTAAGAGTCCGCCCGGTCATCTGTCCAGTAGTTCAAACTGATATCCTCCATCTCCACTGACGATGGACGGTTCGGGTCCCTCAGCAGCGCGTGTGCAGCACATCCCCGTGTGGAAGGATCAGTCGATGGACTTGCGGCAACTCCAAGCATTCCTGGCTGTCGTAGAACACGGCGGTTTCACCGCTGCCGCCCGGGCGACACACACCGTACAGTCGAACATCAGCACCCACGTCGCCCGTCTCGAACGCGAACTCGATGCCACACTCATCGATCGCGCCACCGGGTTGACCACGCAAGAAGGTGATGCCGTCGTCAGCCGAGTTCGTCGGATCCAGAGTGAACTCGAGTCCCTCCAGGCCGATGTGTCCTCGCTCAGAGGGTCACCGCGTGGCACCGTCCGCATTGGGATCATCGGCACCACCGCTCGATGGGTGACTCCCCTCCTCGTCGATTCACTTGCCCGAACTGCGCCAGACGTCCACCTGGTGATCGCCGAGGGAACAACCACGTCCCTGGTCTTGCGGCTCCTCGACGGCGGTCTTGATCTCTGTGTCGTCGGGTTGCCTGTCGATGAGCCCGAGGTCCGCTGTGAACCGCTCTTCACCGAAGATCGCATCGTCGTCGCCCCCGCCGATCATGAACTTGCCGCCGTCACCGGCACGGTGTCGATGGCTGACCTCGCCCGCTATCGGCTTCTCCTCGCCGCAGAGGGGACACCCTTTCGCCATGAGGTCGACAGTGCATTCGAGGCGCACGGACTTCGAGCAACGGCGCAGCTCGAGGTGGACGGTCTGCGGCTGATGGCGAGCCTTGCGTTCCAGGGGTACGGCGTCGCCATTGTCCCTGCCACCGCGATTCCCGGCTGGCTCGGCGGCAGCTGGGTCAGTATTGCGGTTCCGGAACTCGGTCAACGCAGCGTCGGTGTTGCTGTTCGCCGCCGAGGCATGCCCTCGGTCGCCGCTCAGGCGACCGAAGACGCCTTGCATTCGATCGTTGCTGTCGAAGCCGAACACGTTGCCGGCGTCTTCGCCGCTGCGAATCCCGCTAGAACCAAATCATGAGTTCTTCGGTCCCGATCTGGGCATCTTCGTCGTCGCAGACCCGCGCCGCGTTCACCGATCTCGACGGGCGACGGGTGATGCTGGTGTCAGTCGGCGGCGGCGAGAATCGTGGGGCGCTGACCACGCGCGATGGAGCGGTGCTCGAACGTGCCTTCCGATCGGCTCGCGAGGAGCGTGTACCGATCCTCGGATTGCTGTCGACCAGCGGCGTCGACGTTGCCGAAGGGGTCGAGGCCGTCGTCGGCTGGGGCCGCGCCGCAAGCGAGCTGGTGAAAGCTTCGGGCGTGGTCCCCGTCCTGCTCGCCGCAACCGGCCCGGTCGTCTCTGGGCCCGCGCTCATGTTGGGGCTCGCCGACTTCGCCTTCTTCACCAGCGACGCCTACGCGTTCGTGTCCGGCCCTCACATGGTTGCCTCGTTCACCGGTGTGCCGATCTCGGCGGAGGATCTCGGCGGTGCCAGTTCGCACGCACGCTCGAGCGGCGTCGCCACCATGATCGTTGCCGATGCCGACGAGGCCATCGAAGCCATGTCGAGCGTTCTGGCCTATCTACCGGATCACGTCGACGTGCTTCCCACCCGAGTCCAGACCAACGACCCGATCGACCGCAACACTGCCACCGCAGCCGCGGCGGTACCGCCCCATCCCACCGGCTCCTATGACGTGCGAGACATCATTCGAGACCTCGTCGACGACGACGACTTTCTCGAGGTCCGCGCCGCCTTTGCGCCGAACCTCGTGACCGGATTCGCAACCATCGATGGGTACACCGTCGGTGTTGTTGCCAACCAGAGTCAGGCGCTGGCCGGAAGTATCGATATTCCTGCGAGCCACAAAGGAGCACGGTTCGTCCAGGTGTGCGACTCGTTCGGCATTCCACTTCTGACGCTCGTCGATACCTCTGGGTTCCTTCCCGGGAAGGACCTCGAGTGGCGCGGCATGATCCGCCACGGCGCCCAGCTCGCGTTCGCGTATGCACGAGCGACCGTTCCACGAATCGCACTCATCATCCGCAAGTCCTACGGCGGCGCGTACATCGTGATGGACTCTCGTTACATGGGCAACGACATCATGCTGGCGTGGCCGAATGCCGAGGTGGCCGTCATGGGAGCGAAAGGCGCCGTCGAGATCCTGCACCGCAATGCGACGCCCGAGGAGCGGGTACAGCTCGAACTCGACTACGAAGCTCGCTACCTCACGCCGTACCCAACGGCGGAGCGTGGGTCGATCAGCAGCGTGATCGACCCGATTGACACCCGACGCGAAATCGGAGCTGCGCTCACGATGTTGATCACGAAGCGAGAGCCACTTCGCCCGCGCCGCCACGACAACATGCCACTGTGAGGAACGAGCAGCGAACCACTGTGAGGAACGAGCAACATGCCACGGTGAGGAACGAGTAGCGGGTTGACTTCGACAACCTTGCTTCAGTACAGCTACCCACGGACCCTCATCGGAGGGTACATTCGCAGTGTTATCTCAGAATCCGGTCACAACGGCGTGCTGGAGCATCAAAACGACATCCACGACATACCGAAACAGGAGAGTGATTGACCGTGCCTGAAACCGTCACGATCACCGACAACCGCACGGGCGAGAGCGTAGAGATCCCGATCGTCGACGGCGGCATCGATGCCAAAGCCTTCTCGAAGCTCATGCCGGGCACTTGGTTCTACGATCCCAGCTTCAGCGCCACTGCGTCCACCTCGAGCGCGATCACCGATCTCGATGGCATCAATGGCATCTTGCGGTACCGGGGCTATCCAATCGAACAGCTGGCTGAGAAGTCGACGTTCCTCGAGGTCTGCTATCTGCTGATCAATGGCGAGTTGCCCACCACCGAGCAGATGGACGTCTGGGTCCACGACGTCACCTACCACACCTTCACCCACGAGAACATGCGCAAGCGCTTCATGGAGGGCTTCCACCACGATGCTCACCCGATGGGCATGCTCGTGTCGGCTATCGCTGCGCTGTCGACCTTCTACCCCGAAGCCAAAGACATCGAAGATCCAGAGAACCGCTACAAGCAGATCAACCGACTGATCTCGAAGACCCCAACCCTGGCGGCCATGGCCTATCGCGCCAGCATCGGCATGCCGTTCGTCTACCCCGACAACAAGCTCAGCTATGCCGAGAACTTCCTCTCGATGATGTGGCGTGTTGCCGAGCCCAACTATCAAGCCGATCCGGTGCTGGCCAAGGCGCTCGACGTGCTGTTGATTCTGCACGCCGACCACGAGCAGAACTGTTCGACCACCACGATGCGAGTCGTTGGTTCGAGCCACGCCGATCCGTACTCAGCCGCAGCTGCGGCGACTGCTGCGCTCTATGGTCCTCGCCACGGCGGAGCCAATGAGCAAGTGATTCACATGCTGACCGAGATCGGCAGCTACGACAACATCGAGCCGTTCATCGAGAGCGTGAAGTCCGGCGAAGGTCGGCTCATGGGCTTTGGCCATCGGGTCTACAAGTCGTATGACCCTCGGGCAACGATCGTCAAACAACAGGCCGACAACGTCTTTGCCATCACCGGCAAGAACCCCTTGCTCGACATTGCCCTGAAGCTGGAAGAAGTCGCCCTCACCGATGACTACTTCAAGAGCCGCAACCTGTACCCGAACGTCGACTTCTACACCGGCTTGATCTACCAGGCGATGAACATTCCGATGGACATGTTGACCGTGATGTTCACCATCGGCCGCATGCCTGGTTGGCTGGCTCACTGGCAAGAGTTGCTCGAGCAAGAGCAGCGCATCGCTCGGCCACGCCAGCTCTACACCGGTGTCGGCGTGCGTGACTATGTGGCGTTGGGCGATCGCTGAGCGCTTCCACCATCGATAGCCGCCATCGATAGCTACTGAGCAACGCCGACTGGTCTCCAGTCGGCGTTCATCGTTTTGTGTCACATCTTTCAGACGTGTCGGAGGCCGTCGAGAATGCTGGTGGGCCACGGACGCAGACGGAGACGACCGTCGACGGCGACAGCACCGTCGGGTCCGGCGAGCACCGGGTTCAGCTGGAGTTCAGCGAGTTCGGGAGCGGCGGCGGCAGCTTCGGCGATGATGGCGAGCACGCTTTCGATACCCGCTCGTGTCTCGACGCTGGCGGCATCACGTAGCCACGGGACCGAGCAGAGTTCGGCGAGGTCGGCTCTGCTGGCGGGCAGAGCCCTGACCTGTCGACCAACGAGTCCCCCGATCACGCCACCGGGACTGATGGCGATGCTTGCACCTCGTTCGAAGTCCTGGATCAAGTCGATCTGGAGATGGAGACCACTCGGCACCATCACCTGCACCGTTACCGGGTCGAGGTCGTCGCCGAACTGTTCTCGCATGCGCTCGAGCGTGGCGGTCAGCTCGGCGCCGTGCTGCACATCGAGCGCCGTTCCCCCGCTTTCACCGGCGGTCCGGTGGGCCAGGCCGCGACCTTTGATCGCCACCGGGTAGCCGAGTGACTCCGCGGCGGCAGCTGCGTCGGCAGCGTCCGCCACGTCGACAGCTGCGGCAAAGGGCACCCCCATGACCGCCAGCAACGCTTGGGATTCCTGGTCGGTCAAGACCCGCTCCTCGGCGGAGGGTTCGTCACCGAGAAGGTCGGCGATGGCCTGGACGATGGCCACGCCTCGTTCGACTGACGCTTCGACGAGCGGGGCGTCAGCGGCACGGCGCCATTCGGCATGACGAGCGATGCGACCGAGCACACCGGCTGCCCCCTCGGGAAAGCGGAACGTAGGGACACCCTCGATCATGAAGTCGTCGCTCGTCACCAAGCCGGCGGCGACGATGGGCTTGACAACGGCACGATCAACGCGCTGGAGGAGTTCGACCAGCTCGTCGGTCGGTAGGTGCAGCGACGGAACCAGCGCAACGAGTACTGCATCGACACCGTCGGACAGCGCGGCTTTGACCACTGTTCGTTCATAGATCGAGAGGGGCTCAGCCCCCGTGGTCGGTTGCTCGACGTCTTCGACGAGGATGGCGCCACCGTCAGCGCCGCCGACGACGTCGAGTCCGTTACGTCGACAAGCCGCCACGGCGAGTCGTGCCACCGACGATGTGTTGGAAACCACTGCGACACGACGTCCGGCAGGAAGCGGCTGGTCGATGACGAAGCGCGCTTGGTCGGCGACATCGGAGATCTGATCGACGAGGATCACGCCTGACTGGCGCAACAACTCGTTGAGGTCGTTGTCGGGAGATGCCACGGCGATGATCGGTTTGGTCTGCGCGATGTCTCGCGCGAGTGCCGTGAAGGTACGGAGGTTGCCGAAGTTCTCGATGTAGAGCGCGATGGCCTTGGTGCGCTCGTCGACTGCCCAGTAGTGGAGGAGATCGTTGACCGAGACGTCGGCCCGATTGCCAAGTGCAGCAAAGCTGGAGATGCCGACGCCGGCGCGTGTGAGGTCATCGAGGACAGCGGCGCCGAGCGGACCCGACTGGGAGAGCAGTCCCAGACTGCCTGGCGTCACCTTGACTGGCAGAAACAACGCCTCGAGATTGATCGCAGGATCAGTATTGGCCAGTCCGAAGGCGTTCGGCCCGACCATCCTGACGCCGGCGTCGCGTACCATCGCCAGGAGTGCTCGCTCGAGTGCGGCGCCGTCTGGTCCGGCATCGGAGAATCCGGCGGTGAAGATGAGCGTCGCGCCAACGCCAGCCTCGACGCAGTCGGCGATGACCGACTCGACTGCCGCCGCAGGCACCGCAACGATTGCGAGATCCGGCACGGGTTCGATGTCGACCAGCCGGCGGTGCGCGGTGATTCCCAGGATCTCGTCGGCCTCGGGGTGCACCAACGAGAGTGTCCCGGCGAATGGTGCAGCAGCGAGGCGTCGTAGTGCTTCGTGCCCGATCGAACCGGCGGTGCGCGAAGCACCGATCATCACGATGGACGTTGGCTCGAGCATTCGGGCAACCGAGCGAACCGTCGAACGACGCATGCGATCACCAATTGCCGCCTGGGCATCGTCGGTCACGTCGATACCCAGCGTGACTTCGATGACGCCGTCGGCGAACTTGGTCGACACATCGAAACCAGCCTTGCGAAACACCCGAAGCATCCCGTAGTTCTCCGGCAAGACGGTGGCGGTGAAACCGTCGAGCTGGCGGCGGCGCCCGGCGGCGGCGAGGAACTCGAGCAGGATCGTCGCCAACCCACGGCCCCGGTAGGTGTCGTCGACGAAGAATGCGACTTCGGCCTCGTTGCGATCAGCCCATGGTTCGTAGCGGGCAACCGCAACCAGATCATCGCCTCGCACAACGACGAAGGCCATCCGGTCGAAGTAGTCGACGGTCGTGAAGTGATCGAGTTCGGTATCGCTCAGCTCGGGCCGAAAGCGAAAGTACCGAAAGTAGATACTCTCGGGCGATTGACGACCGTGGAAGGCTTCGAGCCGGTCACGGTCCGACGGCCGGATCGGGCGTAGATGCGCCGTCGAGCCATCGGCCAGGAGCACATCGGTCTCCCAGGCAGC
>JBBQUN010000044.1:0-23252 GCA_038212405.1 Acidimicrobiales bacterium
ATCAGCGACCAGCTGATGGGCGACGGTGCTCGTAACGCCTACCGGAAGCTGTTCGCCGAGATGGGCATGCCAGCCGAAACGATGGACACGCGGTCGGTGAACGGCTTCACCTATGTACGAACTCGACCGCTCATCGGGGCCGACAAGAACGCAACACGACAACCCCCGGTGTTGATGATCAAGCTCCTCGCACGACTCCACCCCGAGTTTCGCCGGCGAGCGAAGCGTGCGGCGGTGACGTTGGAAGACTCCGGCTTTCGAGGCGTCGTCGATGCATGGCGAACACAGATCAAGCCGAACCTGATTGTCCGGAACCTCGAGGTGCAAGCAATCGATCTTCGGGCCATGGACGATCGAGAACTTGCCGATCACGTTGCTGGCCGAATCGCTGCGGTTGGCGAACTGTACGAAGAGCACCATCGCCTGCATGGGTATGACCTCGGTCCGATCGGGCAGTTCGTCATGGCCGGCCGAGAATGGGGTCTTCCCTCGAAAGACATCCTTGCGGCGCTCGCTGGCGCGTCGCCCTCGACCACCGAACCGCTACGGGCATTGACCGCCATTCGAAACGAGATCGAGCGGGCCGGTGCCGATCCGCGATCGCTGGACGACGTGCGCGCCGCTTCGGATCACGCACGGTTCCTCCTCGACGCCTACCTGGAGCGTCATGGCTCGATGCTGTACTCGTCGTACGACCTCGATTCGCCGACGCTCGGCGAACGGCCCGACGTGGTGCTTTCGACCATTCTGACGGCGCAAGCACCCCGCGATCTGGCCCACGATGCCGCTGGCGCAGCCGCAGACCTTCGGGAACGCGTGCCGGCCGCTGATCGACCGGACTTCGACCGCTACCTCCTCGATGCCCGTGATGCGATGGACATGCGCGACGACAACGGGCCGCTCACCGTCGAATGGCCTGCCGGTCTTCTGCGTCTCGCCATGCTGGAGGCCGGGCGCCGACTGCAGCGACTGGGGCGCCTCCGAATCGCCGAGCACGTGTTCGAACTCGATACCAGCGAACTACCTCCCCTGCTTCGATCCGGAAGCGGACCGTCGATCGCTGAGATCGAGCGTCGAGCAGCCGAGCGTGAGGCGCATCGCTTGCTCGATCCGCCGAAGACTCTCGGCCCGATCCAACCACCACCGCCGCTCGATGCCCTGCCGAAAGCAATGGCCACCCTCCTCGAACTGGTCAACACGATCCTCGCAGAGTTGGGCATGTCCGCCGACACCTCGACGACCAACGACGCGTCCGGGGTGCTGCGAGGTTCGGGAATCGGCAACGAGCGCTTCGTCGGGATCGCCCGCATGGCGGCCACGGCTGAAGATGCCATCGCCGAGATGGAACATGACGAGATCCTCGTGACGCGAACGACAACACCGGCCTACAACCTGGTCTTGTCGATTGCCGGCGCACTCGTTACCGCTGAGGGAGGCGCAATGTGCCACGCGGCCGTGCTGGCGCGCGAGCTTTCGCTTCCGGCCGTCATCGGTGCGAGCCCATGCCTCGACCGGATCAAAACCGGCGACCGTCTCGAGGTCGACCCCATCGAGGGAACCGTTCGAATCCTGGACTGAACGCACGACGAACTAGGGTCGCAGGCGTGGAGTCTCGACGATGTCCGAGCTGATCGACGTCCCGCCGGCGTTGGCCGGGGTGGCCGTTGCCGATACCGAGATCGGCGACGTGCTCGGCGATCGCGGGTACTACCACTACCGAGGTCGATCGGCTCCCGATCTCGCACGACACTCGACCTTCGAGACCGTGGCGTCGCTGGTCCTCGACGGCTCCTCCGATCCCATCGCAGGTGATCGACGTCTTCCGCCAAGCCTGGCTGAGCGAGTTGGCACGCTCGATCTGCGGAGTGCAATCAGCCTGCTCGGAGCCGAGCTCGGCTTCGAGCCACTCACCGAAATCGATCCGGCGCAGCGCCGGGCCGACGCCGTTCGCCTGATCTCGGTCATGCCGACGCTCGTTGCGAGCGTCCACCACAGTCAGCCGATCGAGCCCGACCCTGCCCTCGGTCACGTTGCCGACTACCTCCGCATGCTCACCGGTCGAGCCCCCTCACCCGAGACCGTCCGGGCGCTCGAAGTCTTCTTCGTTCTGACCATTGATCACGGGTTCAACAACTCGACGTTTGCCACTCGGGTGGTTGCCTCATCGGGTGCTGACCTGGTCTCGTGTGTCCTGGCGGGCTTCGGCGCGCTCAACGGTCCTCGCCACGGCGCCAACACCGAACGGATTCTCGACATGCTCGATGCCGTCGGCGAACCCGATCAGACCGAGGCGTGGATGAAGGCCGAGATGGCGGCACGGCGCCGACTGCAGGGTTTTGGTCACTCGGTGTACCGCACAGTGGACCCTCGGGTGGTGGCCCTTCGCGAACAGAGCGCGATCGTTTGCCCTGAGCGACACGACGCGGTTGTCGCCGCCGAGGAGGCCGGGACCCGCCTCCTCGCCGGCCGGCGATTGGTTCCCAACCTCGACCTCTATTCCGCCGCCGTGCTCGAAGGGTGCGGTATCCCCCGGGGATGGTTCACCGCCACGTTCGCCACCGCTCGCTTGGTTGGTTGGTGCGCCCACGCTCTCGAACAAGCGGCAGAGCCCAAGATCATGCGACCGGCGGCCCGCTACGTCGGACCGCCACCCGACACCGACATCTACTGACACCGACATCTACTGACACCGACATCAATTGACACCGACATTCAATTGACACCGACATCTACTGACTCGCAGTTACCCGAACGAAGGACTCATGAACAACGCAGACACCACCGACGTCAACCCCGCAGGTGCCAGCGGCGGCGACGCCCGGCTCTATCGCTACGACGAGTCCAAGACGCGGCATCGCACGCCGGAGCACCCAATACGAGAAGGTGTCGAGGTGTTGAGCTTGGCGTTCAACGCTGCGCCGTTCGAGCACATGCGATGGATGCGGACCAACGCGCCGCTGTACTGGGACGACCGGTCTGGCCTGTGGGCCATCACGACACACGAGCACATCAGCCACATCGAGGCCAACTGGGAGACCTATTGCAGCTCGCTCGGATCCCGCCCGACCAGTTCGGTCCCCTCGATGATCAATGCCGACCCACCCGATCACACTCGGCGTCGACGCATCGTCAGTTCTGGCTTCACTCCTCGCCGAGTCGCCGACCATGAAGCGTTCATCCGCGCCACGGTCACCGAGCTGATCGACGACGTCATCGCTGAGGGCGGCTGTGACTTCGTCAACGACATTGCCAAGCCCATTCCTCTTCGCATGATCGCCAAGCTGATGGGCTTGCCGCTGGCCGACGAAGCGAAGCTGCTGCATTGGTCCGACATCTTCGCAACCGGAGGCGAAGCGATGCAGTCGCAGGTGGAGACTGCGGTCTTCGAATGGGTGGATTACATCGTCGAGGAGATGAAGTCACGCACCGACCCCTCGGCTGACGACCTCATCAGCCTGCTCATGCACGCCGACGGCGAACCACTGTCGACCGAGGACCTGATCTACGAGACCATGCTGATTCTGGTCGGCGGCGATGAGACGACTCGCCACGTCATGTCGGGCGGTCTCGAAGCGCTTCTGCTCCACCCCGAACAGCTGGCAGCTCTCCAGGCTGACCGGTCACTGCTTCCCAACGCGATCGAGGAAATGCTCCGGTGGGTCACACCGGTCCGCAACATGAACCGGACCGCCACTCACGACGTCATGCTCGGCGGGCAACAGATTCTGGAGGGTGACCGGCTTCTGTTGCTCTACCTCTCGGCCAACCGCGATGAGGCCGTGTTCGAAGGTGCCGACGAATTCGACATCACCCGTCGAGCCAATCGCCACGTTGCCTTCGGAGGAAATGGTCGTCACTTCTGCCTCGGTGCCCAACTTGCCCGACTCGAGCTCCGTGTGCTGTTCGAAGAAGTGCTCGATCGTCTACCAGACATCGAACTCGTGACACCCGAGCACCGCCAGCCCGAGCGCGAGGGAAACTTCGTTTTGGGGATCGAACAGCTACCCGTGCGGTGGGCGTTGCCATCGACATAGCGACTGATCGATCACGGTGAGGAGTTCGGTGTCGACGAGCGCTTTTCCGTTTCATGCGTCAGTTCTGTTTCCGGCCGAAGAACAGACGTCACTGTGGTTGCAGAGCCACGGCTCGTACCGATGGAATCGATCCATGAGCGGAAACGAATCACGAGCGAACGCGGTGAGCGACGTCACCAAACGCAGCGTCACATCGAAAAGCGACATCGGCGAGCCGCTGTCGGCGATCTGGGCAACCGATGTCTTCAATCTTTCGACCATGGAGGAGATGCTTTCCAAGACTGCCTTCAAGGCGATGAAGGCCACCGTCCAGAGCGGAACTCCTCTCGACTCGGCCACTGCCGACGTCGTTGCCGCTGCCATGAAGGACTGGGCACTCTCAAAGGGCGTGAAGTTCTTCTCGCATATTTTCTACCCGATGACCAACATCACGGCGGAAAAGCACGATGGATTCATCGTCACCAACAGTGATGGCAACGCCATCACAGAGTTCACGGGCAGCCTCCTGATCAAGGGCGAGCCGGACGGCTCGTCGTTCCCGAACGGCAGTCTCCGTACGACGAACGCCGCACGCGGCTACACCGCTTGGGACCCAACGAGCCCGGCGTACGTCATGCACACGTCAAACGGTGCAACCCTCATGATTCCCAGCGTCTTCATGTCCTGGACCGGCGAGTCGCTCGACAAGAAGATTCCACTGCTGCGTTCGAATGCAGCCATGGACCGGGCGGCACAACGCGTGTTGCATCTCATGGGCGAGACCAACATCGACCCGCTGAGCTCGAGTTGCGGCGCCGAGCAAGAGTACTTCCTCGTCGACGCGCTTTTCGCCAACAACCGCCCTGATCTGTTGCTGGCCGGACGCACCTTGTTCGGTGCCCCTTCACCGAAGGGACAGGAGTTCGACGACCACTACTTCGGGGCCATCCCCGAACGTGTGCAGGTCTTCATGCAGGACTTCGAAGACCGATTGTTCCGGCTGGGTATTCCCGCCAAGACTCATCACAACGAGGTTGCGCCAGGTCAATTCGAGCTTGCGCCCTATTTCGAGTCGGCCAACGTGGCCGCCGACCACCAGCAGTTGATGATGACCGTCATGAAGGCGACGGCGAAGGCCCACGGATTCATGTGTCTGCTCCACGAAAAGCCCTTCGCCGGCATCAACGGGTCGGGCAAGCACGTCAACTGGTCGGTGGGCAACGGCACGCAGGGCAACCTGCTCGATCCGGGCTCGACCCCGAGCGAGAATCTCGAGTTTCTGCTGTTCTGCGGTGCTGTCATCCGCGGCGTGCACCTGTATGGCCCGCTTCTACGTGCGGTCATCGCATCGGCCAGCAACGATCATCGACTTGGGGCCAACGAGGCACCGCCGGCCATCATCTCGGTCTATCTCGGTGACCAGTTGGAAGGGGTATTCAACGACATCAAGAACGGCAATGCCACCCTTGCAACCGACGGCGGGTCGATGAACCTCGGACTCGGCCAGATCCTGCCATTCGATCGCGACCCTGGCGATCGAAACCGCACCTCGCCATTCGCCTTCACTGGGAACCGCTTCGAGTTCCGCGCCGTCGGATCCTCGCAATCGGTCTCCGGGCCGCTCGTCGCCATGAACACGATGCTCGCCGATTCCCTCGACTGGATAGCCGATCAGCTGGAGATGATCCTGCCTGAGAGCGAAGCCTCGCAGGAGGATCGGGCCTCGGCGGTGGCGACCGTCTTGCAGTCGTTGTTGGAAGAACACAGCGCCGTGATATTCGGTGGCGACGGCTACTCCTCGGAGTGGCATCGCGAAGCAGTGGAAGAGCGAGGTCTGCGCAACCTCCCGACGAGTGCTGATGCACTACCTGTTCTGACCGAGGAGAGCGTGATCTCCCTGTTCGAACGGACCGGCGTACTCAGCCCCGTCGAACTCGAGAGCCGCTACGAGGTCTACGCCGAGCAGTACATCCTCTCGATTGCGGTCGAGGCAAAGCTGATGGTCGAAATGGCCAGGACGGCCATCTATCCGGCGGCGATGACCTACCTCTCGGAACTCACGACGACGGCGACGAAGGCACGCAAGTTCGGTATAGAGCTCGACACCCTCGTCATGGCGTCGATCGGAGAGTTCGCCAGTGCCCTGATGCAGGCAGCCGGCGCACTTCTCGCCACCATCGATCGGCACGACTTTGAGTCGACTGAGCAACACATGCGATTCTGTGCCGACACCGTTCGCCCGCTCATGGACGAGGTCAGACTCCATGCCGACGCTCTCGAGGCCGTGGTCGCTGACGACCTATGGCCCCTACCGAAGTATCGCGAAATGCTCTTCATTCGCTGAGCGGCACGTCCGGGTCGTCAGCGATCGGCACGCCAAATGGTGCCCTGCCAGCTCAGAGCAAGGCGCCGTACACCAAGGACTTGAGCTGATCGGGGAAGTTGAAGGTGCCCGACGGCAGCAACTGGGTCATGAATACCACGGCCAGCTCCTCAGCAGGGTCGACCCAGAACGTCGTCGATGCGGCACCGCCCCACATGAACTCGCCGGCGGTGCCGACAACGCCGGCTGCTGCTGGACCTTTCGACACCGCCACCGTGAGTCCGAAGCCGGCGCCGGTGAACCCGACTTCGCCGTACCCCATCGGCATTGCGAAGTCAGCCATGTCACCGTCGCCCTCGAGGTGGTTGCAGGTCATCAGCTCGAGCGTCTTGCGCCCAAGCACCCGAACCCCATCGTAGGCGCCGCCGTTGGCCAGCATGGCGGTGAACCGTAGATAGTCCGCTGTCGTCCCTACGAGTCCGCCGCCGCCATTGAGCAGCTTCGGCCTGCGCAGATACGTGCTCGCCTCAGGATCATCGGTGAGCACCAGTTCCTTGCGAGCGTTACGGCCATAGCAAGCGGCGAACCGGCCGATCTTGTCTTCGGGGACCCAGAAGTCGGTGTCGACCATGCCGAGCGGTTCGAAGATGACCGTCTTCAGGTAGTCGTCATACGTCATGCCCGACATGATCTCGACCAGCCGGGCAGCAATGTCCATGCCGTGGGAGTACAGCCAGCGAGTGCCGGGCTGAAAGCGGAGCGGCCAGTCGCCGAAGGTCTTCGACATCGACTCGAGGTCATGGTCGGCCAACCAGTTGCGCTCGCCGATCACGAGATCTCTGTTCTCAGGTCCGTACCCGATGCCCGAGGTGTGGCTCAAGATGTGGCGGATCGTCGGTGGTCGCTCGGCCGGAACGACTCGGGTGCCACCTGCGCCGTCGGGCTCGGTGACCGTCAGATTCTTCCATTCGGGAATCCAACGATCGATTGCGTCGTCGAGCTGGAAGTGACCTTGCTCGTACAACGTCATCATCGCAACGCCGGTGATCGGCTTGGTCATGGAGTAGAGGCGCCAGATGGCATCGTCGCCTACCGGAACCGATCGTTCGCGGTCTTGCTGACCGAAGCTCTCGAAGTAGCCGACAACGCCACCGCGCACGACGGCGACCTGTGCGCCGGCGATTTTCCCTGCGTCGATGTAGCGAGACCGGAGGTGCCGGCCAATGTTTGCCAGCCGGTCCTCGTCGAGTCCTGCCCCTGCTGCGTCCACCTGCATCGTGATCCCCCGGCTGTGTGACGGCCCGGCATTCGGGCCCGCGGAGAATCTAGGTCGCTCGGCGACCAAGGTCGACTCGGGAGCTGCGACCGGGTCGAGAGTCGGGCGCTTCGACTTCGGTCGCGATCGTCGACGACTTGACCACAGATGGGAGAGGCCTGACACTTCGCCCATGGATCTGACCGCGCACCTCGCCCAGCTACAGACTGACGGCTTCACGATTCTCGAACGAGTCATTCCTGACGAGACGATCGACGCTCTGCTCGCTGCGGTACGACAAGCGGAAGACGCCTTCAACAGTGCCCCGAGCAACAATCGCTTCGAGGGCAGTCGTACGACTCGGACCTACAACCTGCTGGCACGAGGCAAGATCTTCGAACAGATCCCGGTCCAGCCGCAGGTGCTCACCTTGATCGAGTCGATGCTCGGCAATCAGTGCCTCGTCTCGTCACTTGCATCGATCACGATTGCGCCCGGCGAGGCGGCGCAGGTCATCCACGCCGACGATCAAATCATGCCCTTGGCCAAGCCGCACGCTGCCACCGTTGCCAATTCGATGTGGGCGCTCACCGACTTCACCGAAGCCAACGGCGCCACCCGAGTCGTGCCCGGCAGCCACCTCTGGGATCACGGCCCTGACTACTTCGCAACGACACCGGCTCACCCCTCCATCCCCGCTGAGATGCCAAAGGGAAGTGTTCTGGTGTGGCATGGCAGCACCTGGCACGGTGGTGGAGCGAACATGAGCAACGACGTGCGAGTTGGCATCGCCATGAACTACTGCGCCGGCTACATCCGCCAGCAGGAGAACCAGCAGCTGGGAATTCCTACCGAACTCATGGCCAGCTTCACGCCTCAACTACGCCAACTCTGTGGCCTCGGCATGTTCAACGGGCTCACCGGCAACATCGACAAGATGAGCCCGGCCGAACTGCTCTACGGCGACGATCCGCAAATCCAGATCTGGGACGCCGAGCCCATCGCCCCCGTTGACTGAGCCGCCCACGAGACGCCGATACTGACTCGCCCAGCGAGGCGCTGAACCGAACTGATGTGAGTGAAGCCCACCCTCCCCAACCGTCGACGCTGAAGCTCAAACGGGGGCTTCGGTGTCGACAGTTCACCGCGATGGGTTCCGGTGTCGACAGTTTGGACAGGAAAGCTCGCCAGCTGGCACATTGCCGACGGTTGGCGATCTGTCGTTGTGAACACTTCGTTGCGCCGGGGGCGACTCGTCGCCTTTCGAGCCGATCGCCCCTAGATTGGGGGTTCCGCCACTCTCTGGAGACATCACCATGAAGTTCCTCGATCAGGCCAAATCCCTCCTCTCCAAGAATTCCTCGAAGATCACCGACCAACTCGACGGCGTCAGCGACATGATCGACAAGAAGACCGGTGGCAAGTACACCGACAAGATCAACAAGGTCACCTCGACGGTCGAGAGCAAGCTCGGCGATATCGCAGCCGATGAAACCAAGATCGATCTGAACGAGACCATCGACACCGACGCTGCGGCCAAGGCTGCAACCGATCTGGTGGACGACGACAGCGACAACGCCACCGGAACGGCCAAGGACGCCACCAACTGATCGCTGCCGCAGAAACCCGGCGAGCCATCGGTCCATGACCGCTACGGTCGTCCGATGGCCCCACTCTCATCATCGCTGCGCCTCCGCAGGCTCGTCGACAGCGACGCCGCTGCCTTCGACTCAGCCCATCGAGCCACCACTGATTACGAGTTCGGTTTGGGCTACACCCCCGGCATGGCATTCGGCGACTTCGTCGCTCTGCACGAACGGTTTCGCTGCGGCATCGACATGCCAGACGGGCGCGTGCCAGCCACCTTTCTGGTGGCCGAGGTCGATGGTGACATCGTTGGTCGATCCTCGGTTCGCCATGAGCTCAACGACTTCCTGCACCACGAGGGTGGCCACATCGGCTATTGCATCGTGCCCGAACACCGACGCAGAGGCCATGCAACGGCCGTCCTCGTGCAGAGCGTCGTGATGGCGCGAGCCGTTGGCATCGACCGTGTGCTGGTCTGCTGCAACGACGACAACGAGTCTTCGGCTTCCATCATCGAGCGCTGCGGTGGCCAGCTCGAAAACATCGTGGATGGCAGCGACGCCAAGCCCGTACGCCGCTACTGGATCGACTGACGCAGCGACGCGCTGGAGCAGCGAGCGGAGCCTCGGTCGTGCCGTGCCGTGCCCTACCGTGCCGAGGCGAGGTGAGCTCGCTCGAAACGTAGCGAGGAAATGGTCAGGCCGCTGACCAGCCCCCGTCGGCGGTCACGATGGCACCGTTCACGTTCGAGGCCTCAGCCGATGCGAGCCACGACACGACAGCGCCGATCTGGTCGGGCTGAGCAATCGGGCCGATGGTTGCCATCTTGGCCATCGCCCGCTCCATGGCCCACTCGCTTCTCGGAGCGGCGGTTGCGCCGACCCCGGTTTCGACACCGCCGGGGAGTACGGCATTCGATCGGATGGCCTTTGGTCCGTAGAAGAACGCAACGTGGCGAACAATACCGAGCACTCCGTGTTTCGACGCGGCGTAGGCGACGCCCGAGGCACCGGCTCCGAGTGAGGCCTCGGAGGCGACCGTGACCACCGCTCCCCCGCCTGCTGCCTCCATGACGGGAAGGACAGCCCTGGTGAGGCGCATGACGCCCGTCAGGTTCACCCCGATCACCTGCTCCCAGGCTGCATCATCCAGCTCACCGAGCGGGAGAAAGTGATCCATGACACCGGCCACGTTGGCGAGGACGTCGACGCGATCGCCCGCAACGGCCACCAACGCGTCGACGTCGCCCTGGTTGTTCACATCGCAGCGAACCGTTTCGAATGCGCAGCCAAGTGCCATCAACTCCTCGCCCAGAGCGGCCAACCCCGCATCATCGACGTCGCAGGCCACGACGCGCGCACCCTCGCGAGCCATCCGAAGCGCCGTGGCCTTCCCGATCCCGGATCCGGCGCCCGTGACGATTGCGGTGGTGTTCTCATGCCTCGATTGGTCCATCTTCGTCCAAGCCCTTCGGTCGCCGATGTCCGGGCGACGATCGTCCAACACCCTCGATCGTGAGGTGGCTCGGCAGCAGGACCCAGAGGCTTGTGTCACCCCCAGAGCGGCCACCGCCGCCGCGGCCACAATGTGAAACCGACACCCCGCACGTTGTAGCGTCGACCGGGCCGAGGGGGTTCGGCTCACCAGCCCCTGCCCACTTCGCCGAGGAGACGACGCCAGATGTCCATTTCGATCGACCCAGCAACCGGACTCAAGGTCTTCGCCACCCGCGCCGCCAAGGCGAATGACCGCATTGCGGGGAAGGGCTACTCGATCGTCGACGACTCGCTCAAGGAGTTGCCGCCCCAGCCGGCCGGGGCGAAGTTCAACGCCGAGGAGCAAGCCAAGTACCGCGAGTTCAAAGAAGCCCGCCGCGGCGCCGCCGACTACATGGCCATGGAAGGCGAGTTCGCCAAGTACCTCGAAGACGTCTACTCCGCCGACCCCATCGAGCGCGAGGCCTTGACCGACGAGTGCGACATCGTCGTCGTTGGTGCCGGGTTCGCCGGACTCATGCTGTGGTACAAGCTGCGCGAAGCCGGCTTCAACGACATTCGCTTCTGTGAGAAGGGCGGTGACGTCGGCGGCACCTGGTACTGGAATCGCTATCCCGGCGTGGCCTGCGACGTGGAGGCCTACAGCTACCTTCCGCTCCTCGAAGAGATGGGCTACGTCCCAGCCATGAAGTTTGCGTCGGGCTTCGAGATCCTCGAGTACTGCCAGCAGATGGCCGACCGCTTCGGTTTCTATGACCACTGCCTGTTCCACACCACGGTCGAGAAAACCGATTGGGACGAGGCCGATGGCCGCTGGACCGTCCACACCAATCGCGGCGACGCCATGCGGGCGCGCATCATCATTCTCGCCAACGGCATCCTCACCAGCCCCAAGCTGGCCAGGATCGACGGCATGGAGTCGTTCGAGGGCGACACGTTCCACACCTCTCGCTGGAATTACGACATCGATCTCGAAGGCAAGCGGGTCGGCATCATCGGTACCGGTGCCACCGCGGTACAGGTGATCCCAGAGCTGGCCAAGGTCGTAGGCGAGCTCGTGGTCTTCCAGCGCACTCCGTCCACCATCGACGTTCGCGATCAGCGGGCAACCACGCCCGAGGAACTGGCGCAGTGGGCCAAGGAGCCCGGCTGGGCTCGGGCCCGCCGCGCCCGCTTCTCCAAGATCTCTGCCGGACGCACCGCCATCAAAGCCAACGACGACTACCTGGCGGGCAAGGTCGCCGACTTCAAGGAACGCAAAGACCACGACCGTGCGCTGTCGCCCCAGGAGATGATCGATCGCCAGCTCGACACGAACTTCCGCATCATGGAGCAGATCCGTGCCCGCATCGACGCCATCGTCGAAGACCCCGCAACAGCCGAAGCCCTCAAGCCCTACTACCCCTATGGCTGCAAGCGGCCCACGTTCCACGACGAGTTCTTGCCAACGTTCAACCGAGCCAACGTCACCCTGGTCGACACCGCCCCGCTCGGGGTCACCAAGATCAACGAACGGGGCGTGGTGCACAACGGCACCGAGTACCCGCTCGACGTGCTCATCTACGCCACCGGCTTCCAATGGATGGCCACCTCGACCTTCAACATGATCACCGGTCGCGGCGGGCGAACCCTGAGCGAGAAGTGGCAGTCGGAAGGAACCAAGACCTTCCTCGGTCTCCACAGCGAAGGCTTCCCGAACCTGTTCATCGTCACCGGGCCCCAGGGTGGCGGCGGCAGTTTCAACTTCACCGACGCCATCGAACAACACGCCGACTACGTCACCTGGATGCTCACCACGATGCGCGAGCGTGAGGCCAGCGTCGTCGACATCGAGAAGCAGCCCGAGGACGACTACGCCGATCACTGTCGTGCCGCCGACATCGCCACCGCTCCGCTCCGCGATTGCATCTCGTACTACAACGGCCATGGCGACGCCGAGCCGGGAAGCCTCGCCTATTACGGCGGCAACCAGTGGCACAAGTTCCGCGTCGCGGCCCAGACCACGCTCGATCCCTACGTGTTCGAGACCCGCTGATCAGTCAGAGCCCTCCAGGGTGAGTCCCTCTGGCGGGTCTTCCTCGAGGTCTTCGGCGTTGAGGTGATCGGCCACTCGCATGGCGGTACGCCGCGCCAAACTGCTCCGGGTCGCATCGTCGTCCCCGAACATGGCAGGCAGCGAAACGGGGTCTTTCGTCGCGCGCCTTGTGTTCGGGTTTTGGTTCCCACGGGCGATGCGGCACCTTGGGGTAATGAGCACACACCACGGATCGTCGCCTTCGCGCGACTCGACCCAGTTGGTGGCGAGGTCGAGCGCTCATGCGGTGACCTCGATCGAGACGGTGGCAACCGTTTCGGTTGCGCTGTTGGCGATGACGATGTCGTAGTGCCCGGAGTCGACGGTCCAGCCCGGCTCGGTTCTGCGCTCCTGCGACCGCAGCTGCGGCATGGTCGCAGCCTGTGAGTCTCGGACGGCTGGCCATTCTGGTTGGGCGGGGTCCCAATACGCGAACGCCCGCTCGTCGAGTTCGAGGTGGACGGTGGTCGACTCGCCCGGGTCGAGCGTGACCTTGGCGAACGCCTTCAGCTCCTTCTCAGGACGCACCAGACGTGATCCGCGCGGACGCACGTAACACTGCACGACGTGGCTCCCCCGCCGATCACCGACGTTGGTCACCGGTACCTCGACGACGATCGCCGAGCCTGCCGTCAACTCCTCGACAGCAATGGTCGCGCCGCTGAGTTCGAGCTGGTCGACCTCGAAGTCGGAGTAGGACAGGCCGTGACCGAACGGGAATCGCACCGGCAACCTGCGAGAGTCATACCAGCGGTACCCGACAAAGACCCCCTCGGCATAGACCACTTGACCGTTGTCGCCGGGGAAGTTCCCGAACGATGGGGTGTGCTCGATCGCAAGTGGGAAGGTGACAGGCAGGCGGCCGCCGGGGTCGACCACACCCGTGAGCACATCGACGAGCGCATCAGCCATTTCCTGCCCACCGAGCCACGACTGAAGGATCGCCGGGGCATCGTCGGCCCACGGGAGCAGCACAGGAGCGCCGGTGTTGACGACCACGATGGTCCGAGGATTGGCTTCGAGTACCGCAGCCACCAGCGCGTCTTGGTCGCCGGGCAGGGCGATGGTCGTTCGGTCCTCACCCTCGGTTTCCCAGTCGTCGTTCGTGCCGATCACCACGACCGCGATATCGGCGGCGCTCGCGGCAGCGACGGCCTGTTCGAGCGCACCCTCGGGAAGCGGCGCCCGCACCCGAAGGTCGACTCCGGCAAACATCATCACACTCTCGGCAACCAGCTCGATCACGACCTCGTATGCCTGACCGGCCGTGAGGTTGACCGTCGCCGGCGCAACATCGGCACCGAACCCGAAGAACCCTGAACCGACCGGCGGCTTCACACTGATCCCATCGGCGACGACGATGCCATCGACCAGCACCCGAGTTGGCGACACCTGGGTCACCTCGAAGCGGAAGTCGCCAGAAACTGTGGGGGTGTAGGTCGTCGTCGCCCGAACCGAGAAGGAGTCGAGCTTGTGGCCGGGGATCGGTTCGTCGCCGAAGAGCAACCGGCTGATGTCCCGATTGGCCGTACCAACTGCTTCGCCAGACCACTCGAGGTCGTCGAACAGTTCGATGAGGAAACCCTGCTGCCCGTCAGGAGCGACGAGTGAGGGGCCGCCGAGGAGCGGGGCCTGAGCGTCGATGTTGCAGCCTTCCGCGTACGTGATGTCGACCGAGTCACCGAACCGCTGGCGAAGCGCGTCGAGCGGACTCGTTCGGTGGAACGGCCGCAGGTTCGCCGACCCGCCACCCATGATCTGCGCTCGAGCGGCGTTCGGTCCGATGACGGCGATCGAGGTGAGGTTGTCGACGTCGAGCGGAAGCACCGGTGTGCCACCAACCGTTTCGTTGCGTAACAACACCATCGTCTCAGCCGACGCCCGACGAGCAAGGCTTCGGTGCTCCGGCGAGTCGATCGACCGCTCGAGCTGCGGTTCGTCGTCCCACGCACCAATACGTTCGAACGTCGACAACAAGCGCCCGGCGAGCATGTCGAGCGTGCTTTCGGTGACCCGACCATCGGCAACGGCTTCGGCCAGCGACGTGCCGAACGCCCGGTTGCCCGACGGCATCTCGATCGTGAGGCCGGCGTCGGCTGACGCAACGGTGTCACCGCCCGACATCCAATCGGTGGTGATGAAGCCCTCGAAACCCCATTCGTCACGCAAGAGGTCGGTGAGGAGCCAGCGCTGCTCGGTGCAGTACCTCCCGTTGACCCGGTTGTACGAGGTCATGATGCCGAGTGTTCCGCCCTCCTTGACGGCGAACTCGAAGGGCACGAGGTAGAGCTCGCGAAGTGCCCGCTCGTCGATGATGGAGTTGCTCGTCCACCGATCCGTCTCGCATTCATTGCCAACGAAGTGTTTCACCGTGGTGATCACTCCCTGGGACTGGACGCCTCGGATGTACCCGGCGGCGAGCTTTCCTGCCAGCAGCGGGTCTTCGGAGAAGCACTCGAAGTTGCGGCCGGCAAGGGGCGATCGATGCAGGTTCACCGTTGGCGCCAACAGCACACGGGCTGCCTTGTGCCGCGTCTCGCGGCCGAGTAGCGCTCCGAGTTCCTCGACCAGCGCCGGATTCCAGCTGGCACCCAACGCCGAACCGCAGGGGATACACGTGGCCTTGGATTCACCGGAGCCGAGGAACGACGAACCGCGTGCCCCATTTGGCCCATCGGTCGTCATCCAGTTGGGAATACCGAGACGCTCGTTGCCGGTCATCGTGAAGAAGCCCGAACCGGCCGTGATCGCCGCTTTTTCCTCGACCGAGAGGTCGGTGAGCGCGGCTTGCGTGCGAGAACCGAATTCAGCGGAATACGCCATGGTGAAGTGCCTTTTGTTTCGAGCAGCGTGTTGAGCCCCGTCGACTTGGGCGATGTGGCGAGGTGAGGCCAGCATGGCAGCGAAACCTGGTGGACGCGACGATATGAGCCTCGAAGCGAGTCGGCCAAGGCGGTCGATGTTCGGAGTCGATGCGAACTCGCACCCGATCAGCGCAGCGTTGGTCTTCTCGGTGGTCGATCCCCTAGACAATGGTCATGACCAACGAGAAAGCGCAAGCACCGGCAGTGACAACACCGGGAACGCAGGCGCCTGGAACGACGTACACCCAGGTGGTGCTGAACGCGATCCGCCGCTTTCCCGACCGTGAGCTGTTCATCGACCCTCACCGCACCTGGACCTATCGGGAAACCGCCGAGGCGTTGAGTCAGTGGATCACGCTGCTGCGCGAACGAGGACTTCGACATGGTGACGGGGTCGGGGTGTTGTCACCGAACCGTGCCGAAGTTTGGTTGGCCCAGACCGCTCCTGCCTTCGCCGGTGGCCGCTATACCGCCCTCCACCCGCTCGGGTCGCTCGATGATCATGTGTATTCCTGCGACGAAGCCGAACTGAAATTCCTGTTCGTCGACCCCGCCTACGCCGAGCGGGGCGCACAACTCCTCGCCCGTTGCCCCGTTCTCGAACAGATCTTCTACCTCGGTTCGACCGACGAGGCCACCGGTGAAGAGCTGGCACCGGCGCTGGCTGGCATCGACCCCGCCCCTCTCGACGCAGGCCCTCATACGCCTGACGACATTGCCTGGCTGCTCTACACCGGTGGTACCACTGGCGTGCCGAAGGCGGCGATGTTGACCGAGCGCGGACTCGCCCAGATGACGTTCAGCGTTTCGGTTGGCTGGGATCTACCAGCCGAGCGTCGCTATCTTGCGGTTGCTCCGATCAGCCACGCCGCAGGCATGCTCGTCGTTCCGACGATGATGGCCGGTGGCACCGTGATCCTCCAGGCCGGATTCAACCCGGGCGAATGGCTGCGAGCCGTCGCCGAGCAGAAGATCACGCTCAGCCTGCTCGTTCCCACCATGATCTACGCCGTCCTCGATCACCCCGATCTCGAGTTCGCCGAGCTGTCGAGCCTCGAAACCGTGATGTACGGCGCCTCGCCGATGTCGCCCACTCGACTGGTCGAAGCCATCGACCGCATCGGCCCGGTCTTCGCTCAGCTCTATGGACAGACCGAATGTGCAGGTACGGCAACGGCGATGTGGCGCTCACAGCACGATGTGACCGATCTCGTTCGCCTGACCGCATGCGGCATGGCCTTGCCTGGCAATCGAGTCGAAGTGCTCGATGATGAACATCAGCCCGTCGCTCCAGGAGTTGCCGGCGAGATCTGTGTGCAGGGTCCAACCGTGATGACGGGCTACTGGAAACAACCCGAGCTCACTGCCGAGACCATCATCGATGGCTGGCTACACACCGGTGACATGGCGACCGTCGACGACGACGGCTTCATCACCATCGTCGACCGCAAGAAGGACATGATCGTGTCGGGCGGCTTCAACGTGTTCCCCCGCGAGATCGAAGACGTCCTCACCTCCGACCCGTCGGTGTCGGCTGCCGCCGTCATCGGCATCCCCGACGACAAGTGGGGCGAAGCGGTCACCGCACTGGTCGTTGCCCGCCCCGGCGCCACCATCGACCCAGCAGCACTGATCGCACTCGTCAAGGAGCGAAAGGGGCCGGTGTACGCGCCCAAGACGGTCGAGATCGTCGATGCACTCCCACTCACCGCCGTCGGCAAGGCCGACAAGAAGGTGCTCCGGGCCCGTTACTGGTCAGCATCCCAGCGTGGCGTCAACTGATTCCGACCCCGGGCGTCGAGTTCGCACGAGTCGCGGCTTCGCAGTAGACATCTCGTCATGACGACTCCGAACCCAGCCGACGAACAGTTCCACCCGGTCGGCGACGACGGTGCGTGGAGCGAGAGCTATTACTTCAATTTCGTCGACCCGGAAACGGGCGTCGGCGCCTTCACTCGCATGGGTTTTCGCCCCAATGACGGTTGGGCCGACGCGCTCCATGCCGTCTACCTACCCGGGGGTCGCGTGGCGTTCACGTATGGGCGCCGCACCGATCTCACCCCGGCGCTGATCGACTCGATGGGGAACGCCGACCCCGCGGTCGGCAACTTGGTGCTACGCCGGGGTGCACCCTTCGAGAGCTGGTCGATCGTCTACTCCGGCGACGCGAAGGTGATGGACGATCCGACGGTCATGCTCGCACCGACCAAGGATCGCCCCGATGGCTGGGCCATCGAGCAGCAACTCGACATGGACATCTCGTTCGAGGCGTTGAGCGCGCCTCACTATGCAGTCGGTGGGCTCCAGGGACACTTCGAGCAGACCGGCCGGGCAACCGGTGTGATACGAATCGGTGACGACGAGTGGACGGTCGACGGCTTTGGCGTGCGGGACAAGTCGTGGGGTCCACGGACCTGGCAGGCACCGAGCGGATCCAAGTCGAAGTCGTCCGAGCCCGAAACCGTCACGAGCGGGCTGTTCATCAACTGGTTCTCGATGAACTTCGGTCCCGACCTCGCGCTCGGTGGCACCTGCGGCCGCACGGCCGATGGATCGTTCCGGGGCAAGGGCTGGATCCAGCGAGACGGCGAGACCCTCTCGCTCGACGACGTTTCCATGACCACCGTTCTCGACCCAGACAATCCGCTCCTCCATCAGACGGTGCAACTCATCGGCGTCGACAGCCAAGGTCAGTCGATCACCGTCGACGGTGAGGTCCTCACCATCTGCCCGACGAAGGTTCCACGCCGGGATGGGGTCACGTTCATCAACGAGGGCCTGGCCCGCTTCACCACCGGTGACGGCCGAGTCGGGTTCGGCATCGCCGAGCACTGGCATGCCGTCCCCCGCTGACCGCCGATCCGGCACCTGGCCGTCGCCAGCGGCCATCGCCAGCGCTTCTGTGTGCCAGGGTGACCAGCTTTTCCGTTCTGTGTGCCGAAGTTGCCGCATGCGACCACTTCGGCACACGGAAGGCGAACGGCGGCGAGTTCGACACACAGAACGACCGACCGAATCGGCCTGCCTCGCTCAGCTCAGTTCTCGGCCGGCTGGGGCTCGGGTTCCTGCGCTGACAGCGCCGTGGTGGTTCGCAGTTCGAGTTCAGGCAGGAACCACACCGCGATCGTGAAGATCGCCATGATCGGGACAGCAGCAAGAAAGACCGAGTGACTGGCAACGGCGACCGCGGCTTCGACGGCGGACCGTAGGGCGGGGTCGAGTGCTTTGATGTTCTCGGGCGTCGACAACAGCTCGCTGGGATCGATGCCCGCCTCGGTGCGAGCGAGCTCGCTACTGATCCGACTGGTGAGCAACGCTCCGAACGCTCCGACGCCGAGAGTCTGGCCCAGGGTGCGGAAGAAGTTGATGGCCGCCGTGCCGGCCCCGAGATCGGGCAACGCGAGCGAGTTCTGCGTTGCGGTGGTCATGGTCGGGAAGGCGGTGCCCATCGACAACCCGAGCATCGCCAGGAACGGGATGGCCGAGACCGCTCGGCTTTCGCCATCGAGGAACGTGAAGGCGATGAGCGCAAGCAGTGAGAGCGCAGGTGCTGCCAGAAGCAACCGTCGATAGCGACCGGTTCCGGTCGTGATGCGGCCGGCACTGTAGGACCCGATCGTGACGAAGATACTCATCGACGCAATGATCAGACCGGCTCGAGTCGGAGATTCGCCGAGCGACACCTGGAAGAACAGCGGGAAGAAGGCCAGCACGCCCATCGCAGAAAGGCCGTAGATGGCGTTCCCGGCGACGAGAATCGAGAACGTCGGATTCGAAAAGAGGCGCATCGGCAGGAGCGGCTCGGGTGCCCGCAGCTCCCACTGGACGAACGCCACTGCACCAACTGCAGCGGTCACCAGCAGCGCGATGATCTGGAACGAGCCCCACGGGTAGGTCTCGCCGCCCAGCGCCAGCCCGAGAATGAGCGCGATCACCGCCGTCACCAACACGAATGCGCCGACGAGGTCGAGCTTGTGTTCGCGCACCGGCAGCCGGAACGTCAGGTTGCGGTGAATGATCGACAACGCAATCAGTCCGAGGGGCAGGTTGATCAGGAAGATCCATCGCCACGAGGCAACGTCGACGAACACGCCGCCGATGACCGGACCAACGATGGCCGAGAACGTGAAGTTCATCGTGTAGTAGGCCATGTAACGGCCGCGCTCACGAGGCGAGAAGATGTCGCCGATCACGATGAATCCCATCGCCATCAGCCCGCCACCGCCAATGCCTTGGAGGCCGCGAGACACGATGAGCTGCCACATGGTCTGCGACGCGGCCGCCATCATCGAGGTGATGATGAAGATCACGAGCGCCGCCTCGGTCAACGCTCGTCGTCCGTAGAGGTCGCTCAGCTTTCCGTAGAGCGGTGTGGCAGCCACCGATCCGAGGAGATAGCCGGTGAGTACCCACGGAAGCTGATCGATCCCACCGAGGTCGCCGGCGATCGTCGGCAGCGCCGTCGACACGGCGGTGCCGTCGAGCGATGACAGGAAGGTCGAGACCAACATGCCGAAGAAGATGCGATGGGTCTGTGAGCGGGTCAGTCCCGATTGCGATGTTGCGGTGGCCACGGCGTCAGCCTGCCAGCTCGAGCCCAGCCGGGCGAACCGGCCGGCGAACCAGTAGGGGCGACACCGCCGGGATTCTGTCCATCGGTGCCGGTCCGACTCTCGCCGGTCGAGCAGCACGAGGACTCACTCCCGTAGGCTCAGGCGATGAAGCGACTCGTAGGATGCCTGATCGGGCTTGTCGTCATCACTCTCGGACTCTTCCTTCCCGGCATCATCTCGACCAGTTCGAATCCCTCGGGGTCGGTCTCCGACCCGACGACGATCACCTCCTACGTCGCCGAATTCGACCTGGCGGCCGATGGCAGGCTCGACGTCGTGGAGACACTCACCGTCGACTTCCCGACGAACGTTTCTCGGCGCGGGATCTTCCGTTTCTGGGATCGGTTCGACAGCAACGACGATCGGGCTCGCCGAAACGTCGAGGACATCCAGATCACGATGGATGCCAGCCCGGTCGAGGTCGAGCTGTCGACCCAAGACCGTGGTCGCTACCGAGTCGCACGGATCGGTTCGCCCGACGTCTACGTCACCCCTGGCGAACACGTCTATCAGATCAGCTATTCGATCGACGGCGTCCTGATCGAGGGCGAGGGTCAGCGACCGTCAGCGTTCTATTGGAACCTGATTCCCGCCGGTTGGGCACAACGCATCGAGACTGCGTCGCTCACCGTGAACCTCCCTGCCGGCGCAGAAGCGGTGCAGTGCGGTGTTGGTGTCGGCACGGAACCGCCGGCGTGTTACCTGACCGGTAACGGCACGACCGAACTGAGCATCATCGCCAACGATCTCGCGCCGAACACCCCGATCACGTTGCGAACCGGGCTCGCCATTCCCAAGCCGCCGACCGGCAATGCGTTGCCATGGCCCGCCCGTTTCGATCCGGTTCTCGGCAGCAACCCGATCCTTCTCGGCGTCGTCGCCTTCGTCGCTGCGGTCATGGCGGCTCTTGGCTTGGGCGCGGCAAGTCGCGCCGTGGAGAACGCGCCCCCCTTCCCGCTCATGTACGGCCCACCCGACGGCATCGGTCCCGCTCAGGCCTCCTACATCCTTCACGAAACCAATCGCGAAGATGCCTACGTCGGCACTCTCATGCAAGCAGCCGAGCGACGGGCGATCGATCTGCAGCGCACCGACGATGGTTGGTCGATCGATGACCGGAATGATCGAGCAACATGGAACGAGTTGGATCCGATCACCAAAGGCATCAGGAACCTGCTCGATGGTGGAACGTTCGCCACCACCAAGAACGACGTGACGGGTGGAAAGAGGCTCAAGGCCGAGGTCGCCCGATTCGAGGGCGACGTCAGGAACTGGGCGATGCAGTCGGGAAACCTGAAAGAAGCAGGCCTGGGCACCGTAGGTGCTCCGCTCGTGGTGCTTGCCCTGGGTCTGACCGTGCTGATGGGTGTGTGGAATCCGTTCTCGATGTCGTTGACCGGGTTGATCCCTGGCGGATTCGCTGCCGGTGCCCTCACCCTGATCGGCGAAGGAGCAGCCACGATTCGCACCAAGCAAGGGCGCGATCTGTGGTCGCGAATCGGCGGCTTCCACCGAGTGCTGTCGACGCCGTCGAGCAAGGAACGCTTCGACTTCGCCGGACGCCAGGAGCTCTACCTCACCTACCTCCCCTGGGCTGTCGCCTTCGGCTGTGCCGACAACTGGGCCGAGAAGTACCAGAGCGAAGTTGGCACTGAACCGCCGATGCCGTTCTACTTCGGGCCGGCGTACATGGGCATGGCCCCAAGCGCATTCGTCGACTCCATGGTGCACGACTTCCAATCGACGCTCAACAGCGCCATCTCCTCCTACGAAGCCACCCAGACGAGCTCGAGTGGTGGCGGCGGCTTCTCCGGTGGCGGTGGCGGCGGCGGAGGAGGTGGCGGATCATGGTGATCTGCGCTCGACTACTTCAAAAGGCAACCAAGGGAATCCGATCATGTCCTACCTACTCATCATCATCGTCGTACTGCTGATTGGCGCGGTTGCCTTCGGCGTCAGTGGTTTCAACCGGCTCCGTCGGGCCGACATCGGCGCGCAAGAAGCACTCGGCGGTATCGACGTCCAGCTCACCAGGCGGGCCGATCTGATCCCGAACCTGGTCGAGACCGTCAAGGGCTACGCCAGCCATGAAGAGGGCGTGCTCGCTGAGGTCACCCGAGCTCGCACCCAGCTCCAGGCCGCCACCCAAGGTGAGGACGTCGAAGCCAAGGCTGCTGCCGATGCCCAGCTCCAGAGCGCGCTCGTCAAGGTCAACGCGGTGGCCGAGGCCTACCCCGACCTCAAGGCCAACACGAACTTCCTCGACCTTCAGCGCCAATTGGCCGACACCGAGAATCAGATCTCGTTCGCCCGTCAGTACTACAACGATGCGGTCGCCACGCTCAACAACCTGGTGGCGACCATTCCCTGGATGTTCTTCTCCGGCCTTGCCAATGTCGGCAAGCGTTCCTTCTACCGGGCCCCCGATGGCCAGGCGCAAGCTCCGAACATTTCGTTTGGCAACTAGTGCTTGTGGCACCAAACCCCACCAGTGCGGGCCCGTTCGGCGACCTGCGGCTGGACTTCGCCAGACAGGAAGGGTACGAAGTGCGACAGTCCGTCAACTCCAAGGAGACCCCCCATGTCTGATGATGCTGTCCTGACCGAGCGCCGAGGCCGCGTGTTGATCATCACCCTCAACCGTCCCGACGCCATGAACTCGATCAACGGCGCCCTTTCTGCTGGGTTGGTTGCCGCGATCGCCGAGCTCGATGGGGACGATGCGCTGACCGCCGGCGTCCTCACCGGCAACGGTCGCGGTTTCTGCGCCGGCATGGATCTCAAGGCCTTCGCCGCCGGCGAAGACATCGGTCCGATGATGCAGTTCATCCGCCATGGATCAGAGAAGCCCCTGATCGGCGCGGTCGAAGGGTTCGCTCTCGCCGGCGGTCTCGAACTCGCTCTCACCTGCGATCTTCTCGTCGCTGCCGAGAACGCATCGTTCGGCATTCCTGAGGTCAAGGTCGGACTCTTCGCCGCCGGTGGCGGCCTCCAGCGACTGCCTTCGCGCGTTGGATTCGGGCGGGC
>JBBQUN010000045.1:0-23067 GCA_038212405.1 Acidimicrobiales bacterium
GGGTGAGTCAACGCCGGCGTCTCACATCGCCTTGACCACGGCAGGATGGGCCCATGGTGCTCACCGGCTACCTCGCTCCCGAAGATCTCGAACACGAAGTGGCCGCCGAACTCGAGCTCGCCGGGGTGCAGATCTCGGCCCGCCACGAACGGCTCTTTCTCTCTGAGGACCCGCCGATCGAGTGTCGCTGGGCCGCCAACACCTGGCACGACGCCGAGTGGATCTCGGTCACCTCGATTGGTCATGCTGCTCGGGAACTGCGGGCGATCCAGCGCAGTTGGGCGACCTATTCGCCGCACCATGCCGGGCGGTCCGGTCTCATCACCGCCAAACTGCCCCACATTTCGTCCAAACCGCTGGCGATCGGTGACCTCGCCCCGACACCGCCGCTTGGCTCGTGGATGCTGCTCGAGCCCACCTTGCTGCTCGCCGCTCCCCGATGCTCCGATCCGTTTCCCAACGGCGCGCCTCGCATCGAAGAACACCGCGTCGGCCCACCGAGCCGGGCCTACCTCAAGCTGTGGGAGGCGTTGGCGCGTGCCCGTCGCTGGCCGACGACCGGCGACGAATGCCTCGACCTCGGAGCCAGCCCTGGAGGTTGGACCTGGCTGGCAGCACAAACCGGAGCCACCGTCACCGCGATCGACAAGGCACCGCTTGCCGACAACGTCGCCGGCATGCGCAACGTTCACTGGCAGCAGGGCTCGGCCTTCGCCCTCGAACCACGAGACCACCCAACGGTCGACTGGTTGTTCAGCGACATCATCTGTTACCCCGGGCGGCTGCTGAGCCTGGTCAATCGATGGATCGAGGCGGGAGCAGCACGCAACATCGTGTGCTCGATCAAGTTCCAGGGGCCGACCGACCACGGCATCGTCGCCGAGTTTGCCGCCGTCCCCGGCGCCGAGGTGCGACACCTGCACAACAACAAGCACGAGCTGACGTTCACCTGTCTCGATATCGCCTGAGTACGGCGCCAACAGCACGGGTCTCGAACAGCGGTACGGTTCGGCCATGACCTCCGCCATCAGCACCTCGACCGCCACTGCGAACGGCGTCGACTTCACGTTTTTGGAATGCGGCACGGGACCGCTGGCCCTTTGCCTGCACGGCTTCCCCGATAGCGCCAACAGCTGGCGCCATCTCCTCCCGGAGCTGGCCGCCAACGGATTCCGAGCCGTCGCCCCCTTCACGCGCGGCTATGCCCCGACCAGCGTTCCCGCTGACGGCTACTTCCAGACCGGCGCCCTCTCGACCGATGCCAACGCGTTGCACGACGTACTCGGAGCCGACGATCAGGCCGTCTTGATCGGCCACGATTGGGGTGCCCCTTCGGCCTATGGCGCGGCGGCGAGCGCACCGGAACGTTGGAGCCAAGTGGTTGGCATGGCCGTGCCCCCGGGTCCCGCCATGGGTGCGGCGTTCCTCTCGAATCGAGATCAGCTCAAGCGAAGCTGGTACATGTTCTTCTTCCAACACGGCCTGGCCGACCTGGTGGTCCCCGCCGACGACCTGGCCTTCATCGACATGCTGTGGGAGGACTGGTCACCGGGTTTCGCGGCAGCCGCCGAGATCGAGAACGTCAAGGCGTGCCTGCGTGATCCAGCCAACCTGACCGCTGCACTCGGCTACTACCGAGCCTCACTCGGCGACGGGGCCCGTCACCCGAACTTCGATGCGATCCAAGTGGTGGGCGGCGGCGAGTTGTCACAGCCGACGCTCTATCTCCACGGACGCAACGACGGTTGCATTGGCGTCGAGGTTGCCGAGTCTGCTCGGGCCATGGCGCCGTGGGCCACGATCGAGATCGTCGACGACGCCGGCCACTTCCTCCAACTCGAGCAACCCGAGATCGTGAACCGGCGTGTGATCGAGTTCCTCACTTCGTCGTCGCCGACGACGGCGAGCCGGTAATCGAGCGTCGCTCGACAAGCGCGATTCCGCAATGTGATCTAGTTTTCGCACGCTGAGCAGGGACCGCCCAGCATCATCGAGTCGGCGCGGGGTCGTGCCGCACGACACCGGAGACGCTGATGCGCTGGATCGAAGACAACGTCATCAACGATCGTTGGCCGTTCTGGACTCGAGCCAACGTTGGCGAGGTGCTCCCCGAGCCACCGAGTCCACTCGGTTGGGACTTGGTCTGGGAGACCGGAACGCTCGAGGGCTGGCGCCACTGCTATGTCGAGCGCCTTGGCATGGGACCCGATGAGCTCTCCCCTGGCCGCCCCGAGGTCGTCGGCATGTTCGGCGGCTACGCCTATTTGGGCGCAAGCGCCATTCGCATTTGGGCTGAGCGCACACCGGGCATGACGGCCGACGCCATCGATCAGGCGTACTTCGGCGACCACCCCGATGTGCCGCCCTATGTCGCTGAGCCTTGGCACGTTCGGCACGAGACCACCACGCACATGGAGGGCTGGCTCGGCTGGGTCATGGGGTCATTCGACCAGAGCGAACTCGAGGCCGACCGGGTGACCGCCAACGCTTCCCGGGCCAGCCGACCCGACCTGGCAGCGGCATCCGATGCCGAGCTCATCGCTCGGGCCCGGAGCTTCACAGCGACCATTCTCACCATGTTCAGCCAGCACATCAACCAGAGCGGCGCGGCGTCGATCGGACCCGGCACGCTCGGTGCCATTGCTGCCGCCATGGGGGACCCGACCCTGACCCTTCGTTTGATCGGAGGTCTCGGCGATGTCGACTCGGCGGCGCCGAGCTACGCCATGTGGGAAATGTCGCGCACCGTCCGAGCCTCGAGCGATCTGCGCGAAGCGTTCGGTCACGGGCACCGTGGTCTCACCGACCGTCTTCGAGCGTCCGACGCCCCCGACGCACAGACCTTCGTCGCCCTTCTCGACAACTTCCTGGCCGAGTTCGGATCTCGCGGCCCCAACGAGTGGGACATCCATGCCGATGTGTGGGAGACCAAGCCTGATCTGGTGTTGGCGCTGATCGACCGAATGCGCCTCGCCCCCGACGAGTCGGCTCCCGGTGCCAGCCACGCCGCACGCGAGGCAGAGCGCGAGGCGCTGGTTGCTTCGGTGACCGAGGCCCTGGCCGGTGATCCAGAGACCCAGGGCACGTTCCTGGCCGCCATCACCTCGTCCAAGACCTTCGTGCCCGGTCGCGAACGTTCGAAGACCTCCATCATCAAGGTGATTCACGAGGTTCGCATGGCCGTCTTCGAGCTGGGGCGTCGCGCCGTCGCTGCTGGCGTACTGGAACGGCCAAACGATCTCTGCCTGTTGTTCGACGACGAGCTCGAAGCGTTCGTGGCCGATCCGGCGCCCTTTGCCGCAGTTCTGACCGAACGTCGCAATCATCTCGAACACCTCGTGTCGATCGAAGCACCGTTCATCATCAACAACACGATCCCGCCAATCGAGTCGTGGCCGCGAAAGACCGATCGTGGCTTCTCACTCTTGAGCGTTGGCGACGTGCTGTCGGGTCTGCCCGGATGCTCGGGGACCTATCGCGGCATTGCCCGGGTGATTCTCGATCCGTCAGAACCCGGCGACCTCGACCATGGCGACATCCTCATCGCTCCGCACACCGATCCGGCCTGGACACCGTTGTTCGTCGCCGCCGGCGCAGTGGTGGTGAACGTCGGCGCGGCGTTGAGCCACGCGATCATCGTGAGTCGTGAGCTCGGGCTGCCGTGCGTGGTGTCGGCAACCGATGCGACGCTGCGCATTCCCGACGGCGCCGAGATCGAGGTCAACGGCGACACCGGCGCCGTGACCCTGATCTCCCTGCCCTAGAAGGACCAGCGCCGTAGAGGACCAGCGCCGTAGAGGACCAGCGCCATAGAGGACCAGCGCCATAGCAATCTCGAAGCAAGAGACCTCTAGCTGATGAGCGTGTTGGCAAAGATCTGCCAGGCCAACACGCTCTTGGCGACCAGGCTGAGCACGATGTACACCGTCTCGCCGAAGACGTAGTCGGACCACTTGCCGATCTTGCGGTACTGGAGCCACTGGTTGATGGCGAAGGTGTTGAAGAAGAAGAACAGGCTGAAGATGATCCCGTAGACGAACGTCGGTGGGCCTTCGGAGTCAGCCTGATTGAGATTGACGACGATGTAGGTCGCCAGCGCCAACCAGGGTCCGATCCCCGCAACGCAGCCGAACCAGAACGGGGTCCACCAGGTACGACGGTCGGTGGTGTTCACCATCTCCATCAGCCAGCCAAACAAGATCATCGACATGTTGGCGAACGCTAGGGCGATCAGGGCGGCGAGATCGAGAATGCCGGTCACCATCGCGATCAGCACGATCATCAGGGTGGAAGAGATCGAGTACTCGACCCAGCGGAACCGGTTCCGACCCCGTCGCAGCTCAGAGCCGTATCGGCCGAAGCCAATCGGCGATGCGATCAAGAAGTGGAAGAACGCCGAGAGAAGCAGGAACAGCCCCGTTCCCCAAGCAAGCGGCACCTCGGCCACCTGCGACAGTGTTCCCTCCGATATTGGCGTCCCTGGCGGTCCGTTCAGGTTCAGGGTGGTGACACTCAAGGCAAAGTCGTTGCCGAGAATCACCATGGCCAGACCGGAGACGAGGTGCAGCGCGCCCATCACGAGGTTGAACCGCCGCAGCTTCCCCAGCCGTTGGTCGGATACCTCCACGGTGTTGCGGTCGAAGTCGATGAGGGTGTCGTTCACGTTGGCCTTTCACGGGGCGAGTCGAAGTTGTCCCAAAATCTGCCGGCGGGAAACGTACCGGACCGACAACGACCGGTGCTGCTCCTCAGCCGGCGAGTGAGCGACGGAGCATGAACAACGTTGCTCGGAGCGACATCACCACCTCGTCCCGCTGGTTCAGCAGGTCCTCGTCGAAGATGACGACACCTCGATCGGGTTTCGATTTCGACTCACGGACCTCGGCCACGCTCAAACGCAGTCGCAGCTGATCTCCGGCGCGCACGGGTGCCCGCCATCGCAGCTCGTCGACGCCGGGCGATCCCATACTCGACGGCCCGAGGAAGGTGGTGAGCAGGCGCATGAGGACCGAACCGGTGTGCCAGCCGCTGGCGATGATTCCTCCGTAGATGCTCGCCGCTGCCGCTTCGGGATCGACATGGAACGGCTGCGGATCGAACTCCTCGGCGAACGAACGGATCCGTTCGGCCGTCATCTCATGCGCTTGCGAGACAAATGACTCCCCGATGGTCCAATCCTCGAAGTAGCGATCGCGCAGATGGCTCAACGCCCTATCCCGCAGTGAAGACGAAGTGCTGTTCCATGGCCGCTTCGACCGAGGCAATGTGGTCGATGTAGCGAGGGAACCCACCGTTGTAGTTACCGTCCTGGCGTCGGTTCTCCTGCCCTTCGAAGTTGTAGTAACCCGGTGTGCAGTCTTGGTTGCGAGTGGTCTTGCCTCGGTGGGTGATGACCTCGTCGACCCACATCTGCTCGCTCTCGGGGCGAACATCCAACGTGTCGAACTCATTGCGACGGGCCATGTCGATGCAGTTGGCGATGTGATCGCCCTGAACCTGGAGGAGGTCGGTCAAGTTGAACTGGAACGATGCCTGATAGCCGCCCATGACGAACAGGTTCGGGTAACCATGGGAGTGGATGCCAAGCAGCGTGCGGATGCCGTCGGCGTACTTGTCATTGAGATCGAGCCCACCCTCGCCCACGATTCGGTTGTAGATACCGGTCTGCTGCACCTCGAACCCGGTGGCGTAGATGAGTAGGTCGACCTCGTACTCGGTTCCCTCGAAGATCGGACCTTTGGGCCCAATTTCGGTGATGCCCTTGCCGTGCGTGTCGACCAATCGAACGTTGGGCCGGTTGAACGTTGGTAGGTAGTCGTTGTGGAAGCACGGCCGCTTGCACATCAGCATGTACCAGGGCTTCAGTGAGTTCGCCGTTTCCGGGTCTTCGACGATCTCGTCGATGCGACGGTGGATGCGCATCATGGCGTCGATGTTGGCGTTCTCCTGCCTGCGGACCTTCTCTTCCTTGGTGATGCCTTTGAGTGCTCCTCGGCGCTCGGTGAGTTCCCGCTGCTTCGAAATGATCTTCTCGCGCCGCTTCGACTGCCAGCCGGGTTCGAGCGTTGCCGCCCATTCCGGGTCGGTTGCCCAGTCGTCGCGAATGTCGATCGAGGACGGCGTGCGCTGGAAGACGATCAGTTCCTTTGCGGTCGCGCCCACGTTGGGAACGATCTGCACGGCGCTGGCGCCGGTGCCGATGATACCGACGCGTAGGTCGGCAAGGTTCTCGAGGTTGGCGCCGGTGAAGTCGTAGTCCCACCGCGAGGTGTGAAACGACTCGCCTTCGAACCTCTCCATCCCATCGATGCGAGCGAGCTTGGGCTTGGACAGCGTGCCATTGGCACAGATGACGTACTTGGCTCGCATCGTGTCACCGCGATCGGTGGTGAGGTGCCAGCGCTGGCTGGCCTCGTCCCAGACGGTGGAGGTGACCGTGGTCTGGAACACTGCGAGGTCGTACAAGTCGTACTTGCGAGCGATCGATTGACAGTGGGCGAAGATCTCGGGGCCTTCGGCGTAATGCTTGGTCGGCACGTACTCGAGCTCGTCGAGCAACGGCAGGTAGTCATAGGCCACCACGTCACAGGCGATGCCCGGATAGCGGTTCCAATACCAGGTGCCGCCGACATCGGCACCACGCTCGACGATCCGAATACTCTCGACGCCCTTCTGCCGCAAGCGGGCCGAGGTGAGCAGCGCGGAGAACCCACCGCCGATAAACAGCACCTCGACCTCATCGTCGATCGGATCTCGGTCGACCCCTTCGGTTGCGTAGGGATCGGTCTCGTAGTGCGCCAGTTCACCCTCGAGAGCGGTGTACTGATCGGTGCCAGGCGGGCGGTAGTCGAGACGGAGATCGCGCTCTTCGGCGAACTTGGCCTTGATGGCGTCGTAGTAGTCCTGCGGAGGACGACCGCTGTCGTCGACATCGGCGATGTCGAACTGGAACGGATTCTGCGGCTTCTTCTCGGTCATGGCAATCCCCTTCGATCAGGCGTGGGTCCTTCGATTGCTAGGGGAGACGGCAAAACCATGACATGGCCATCCGTACCCCTGGTCGGTCCCGGGTGCATCTTCCATCGACATGCTGCGTCATTTCCAATTCGAGAGGCAGGCAATAGGTGACTAGGGTCATACGCATGGCGCAATCGGTCGAGCAAACACCCACCGTCCAACAACCACTCAACGGCGTTCGAGTCCTCGATTTGTCCCGAGTCTTTGCTGGGCCCGTCGCCGGCCGGATCCTCTCCGACCTTGGCGCAAACGTGGTCAAGGTCGAGCCGCCCGAAGGCGACGTCACCCGTCTCTGGGGCAACAAAAGCGGCGGTGTGTCGACCTACTTCCTCCAGCAGAATTGCGGCAAGGAAAACATCTGCATCGATCTACGTGCTGAGGGCGGTCCCGCTCTGGTTGCGGAGTTGGCGGCAACCGCCGACGTCGTGATCGAGAATTTCCGTCCTGGCGTGATGGCCAAGTTCGGGCTCGATTGGGCCTCACTTTCGGCGGAACATCCCGACCTCGTGATGTTGTCCATCAGCGGGTTCGGCCAGGAAGGTCCCGAGTCGCACCGTGCCGCCTACGCCGGGGTGATCCACGCCGAGGCCGGACTCATCGATCAGAACACCGAGCACTGGCCGGTCGACATCACGTTCAGTGCCGCCGACGTGCTGTCGGGGACGCACGGCGTCGTTGCGGTCCTGGCCGCCCTCCGAATGCGAGACATGACCGGCGTCGGTCAGCACATCGACCTGGCAATGACCGATGCGATGGTCTTCTCCAACGACAAAATCATCGACAGTCTCGACGGCCGCCATCGCGAACAGATGGGCGGCGAGATCTGGCAGACCGCCGGCGGAAAGATCACCTTGGTCGGCGGGCTTCGTTGGATCTGGCATCAGCTCTCGAATGGCTACGGCTTGGTCGACCCTTCCCCGGCTGATGCCGAACTCGACGTGAAGCTCGACAACCGGCGCCGCATCGTCACCGAGTTCCTCTGCTCGCTGCCCGATCGCAAGGCGGTCCTCAAAGCACTCGACGACGTCAACTTGGCATGGGGTGAGCTTCGCGAACTGCGCGCCGTGCTCGACTCACCAACCATGCATCACCGCCAAACCGTTGCCACGGTCGACGACCGCGAGGGCGGCACGCGACCAGTGGTTCGCTCGCCGTACCGAATGTCGGCGGCCGATACCAGCGACGTCGGTATCCCGGCCTTTCGCGGTGAGCACAACGAACGTGTGCTGGCCGAATGGCTCGGCGCCGATTCGACCTCGGTTCAGCAGCTCGTTGCCAACGGTGTGATCCTGGCTGACGACTGGGCTCTCGGCACCGCCGAACCGACCGCCACTCGCAAGGGCGGCCATGACTGAGTCCACCGATGAACTCCTGCAGCGCCTGGCCGACGAATCAGCGCTGCGAGAGCTGATCCACTCCTATGCCTTCGGGCTCGACCGCCAAGACTGGGAGCTGTGGCGGTCGATCTTCCTCGATGAGGTCATCATCGACATGACCGATGTCGAACCCGAGCCGCTGCCTCGGCTGCTGCCGATCGAAAAGCATGTGCGGGCAGTCGAGCGGATGTTCGCCAACTTCGACGCGACGCAGCACTTCATGGGCTCGCATCGCTATTCCATCGATGGCGACACCGCCGTGATCACCGCACATATGCGAGCCGAACACTGGTTGACCAACGACCGCGGCGGCGACAAGTACACGATGTTCGGCACCTACACCGACGAGGCAGTCCGAACGGACGAGGGCTGGAAACTGGCGAAGGTGAAGCTGACCCTCATTCGTCAGGAAGGCAATCGAGAGATCATGCGTTTGGTCAACCACCGACCGCCCACCACAGAAAGAGCCAAATGAATCGTCTCGACGGCAAGGTTGCCATCGTCACTGGTGCCGCCAGCGGCATCGGGGCCGCCAGTGCTCGGCTCTTCGCTGCGGAAGGAGCGAAGGTGCTGATCGCCGACATGCACGAACCCAACGGTGAGGCGCTTGCCACCGAACTCGGCGACAGCGTCGCCTTTCTCCGCGTCGACGTCACCCAGGAAGACCAGGTCGCCGCGGCAATCAACGAGGTCATGAACCGTTGGGGTCGACTCGATGTCATGTTCAACAACGCCGGGTTCGGTGGTGCGCTCGGGCCAATCGAGGGAACCACCATCGAAGAATTCGACCTCACCTTCGACGTGCTGCTCAAAGGGGTGTTCCTCGGCATCAAGCACGCAACGCCGGCCATGCGCAACAGCGGCGGTGGCTCGATCATCAACACGGCCTCGGTCGCTGGGCTCCAGGCGGGCTGGTCGCCTCACCTCTACAGCGTGGCCAAGGCTGCCGTCATCCATCTCACCAAGTCGGTTGCGCTGGAACTGGGGGCCGACGGCATTCGGGTGAACGCCATCTGCCCCGGCATCATTGCGACGCCGCTCGCCGCCGGTCGGGCCGGGACCTCGCAAGAAACGCTCGACAAGATGAAGAAAGCACTCGGCAAGTCACAGGTGCTCGGTCGTATCGGTGATCCGATCGACATCGCCAATGCGGCGCTCTATCTCGCCAGCGACGATTCGAGCTTTGTCACCGGACACGCCCAGGTGGTCGACGGCGGAGCGTTCGCCGGCAAGCCTTGGGCCAAGCAGGGCGAGTGGATCACCGAGCATCGACCGATTCGCATGTACCGCCCCGAGGGCCGCTGAGCAACAGCTTCGACTGGGCCGTCGCCCTGGCCCAACAGCGGTCGGGCATCGCTCGACCGCTGCATCGGCGTGGACCGCCGTGCGACAGACGGCCAGACCTCGGAAGTCCTCGGGCCCGTCAGGGTTTCGTCGGCGAGCCGGCAGCGTTGAGGAGGGCATCGAGTGCCGTACGTTGCCGCTCTGGCTCGATCAATTCTCGTTGCGCCTCAGACCAGCGGGCGACCCATTCGGGCGCGAGCCTTGTTGCGCACCCAGGTCCGGGGCTTTTCGATTGCCAGGTAGAACACTGGGAAGGCCAACAGCACCACGATGGTCGAGCTGATGAGTCCGCCGATCAGTGTGAAGCTCAGCGCTTCCCAGAACGGGTCACTGAGTGCCAGCGGAAGTAGGCCAACAACAGTGGTGACAGTCGTCGCAATGAGCGGGCGGAAGCGACGCTCGACTGCCTGCTGGATGGCGGCACCGGGGCGCAGCCCGTCTCGACGACCCTGATTGGCGGCGTCCACGAGGAGAATCGTGTTGTTCACCACGACACCGACGAGAGCGATGAAGCCGACCGCAACGAAGAAGCTGATGGGGTTCCCTGTCAGGCTGAGCGCCGAGAACACCCCGAAGAAGCTGAACGGAATGGCCAACAGGATGAGGAGCGGTTGGATCAGCGACCGGAACTGCACGATCAGCAGGAGCAGCATCAAACCGAGTGCAACCATGAGGGCGACACCGAGCGAGGCGAAGTCCTCCTGGTTGTCCGATTCCTGCCCGAAGTCGAAGCCGAGGGAGTCCGCAGTCAGTCCTCGCCGTTCGAGCTCGGCACTGTCGAACTCAGCGTTCAAGAAGTCTTCGGTTGCGGTGAGATTGTTGGTGAGATCGTCGTTGCTGAATGCAGCGCGGACCTCGATCTCACGGTCGCCGTTGACTCGCAGGATCTGGCCGTCAGTCGAAATCAATGCGTCGGTGATGGTCGTTGGATCGCCCGTTGCCTTGTCCAGTTCTCGGCCAATCAATGCGGCACGAATGTCGATCGCAAGCTGTTCGCCGGCTTCGACCTGATCATCAGCGACGATGATTTGTGCAGCGAACGGGAACTCTTCGACCGGTGGGCCGTTCTCGAGTGTGCCAACGGTGATCCGTGCCCCCTCGATCGCAGCGAACGCTTCTTCCATGCGTTCGACCTACACCGGAGCCTTGGTGTCACGAGTGTCGAATGGCACCAGGTCGACGAACATCAGCACGCCACGCTCGTTGCCGCTGATGTATTGCGAGCGCAGCAGGTCGTCACCAAGCGTCGTCAGAACGACGTCATCGACCTGTGAAGACAGCGCCTGTGCCTGATCGATCGTGGTGCCCGGCTCGAAGTCGATGTCGACTGAGAGTGCATCGGCGTCGTCGCCGGGAGGGAAGATGTTGAAGCCGAGTGAACCGGCGATGCCGAACGACGAGAAGACGATGGCCACAGCACTGACGGCCACCGCTGCGCCAACGGCCAAACCCTTGAGTCCATGGCTCGATGGGTACTCGGCAAGCTGCCCCAGTTTGCGGCCAAGGAACTTCTCGATCTTCGTGACCGGATTGGATACTGGTTTCCCCTTGAGCAGAAACGGCTTGGCAACGGCCGTGATGAAGATGATGGAGAAGAAGTAGGAGAGCAGCAGGGTGAGGATGACGGTGGCGGGAATGGCGCGAATGAACTCGCCGAGCACGCCACTCACGAAGAGCATCGGACCGAAGACCAAGACAGTGGTGAGGGTGCCGGCCAGCGAAGCCGAGCCGACCCGATTGATCGCCGTTCTGACCACCCCGATTGGATCGTCGGCCTCGTCGCGATTGGCGTCGATGGATTCGGAGATGACGATCGCATCATCGACCAGCAAGCCGAGGGTCAGGATCAAACCGAAGAGCGTGATGGTGTTCAGCGAGTAACCCATGAACCACAAACCACCGATGGCGGCGAGCATGACAGTGGCCATGAACACCCCCGTGATCACGGCGGCGCGCCAACCGATCAGGATCAGACTGACGAACGCGACGGCGAGAAGGCCGGTCAGCAAGTTGCCGGTCAACGAGCTGACCTGGGTGCGAATGGCCGTTGCGAAGTCGGCGGTGACGTTCGCTTCGAAGCCCTCGTCGAGCCCAGCATCCTGTGCCAGGCGATCGGCCACCGCATCACTGAAACTGATCGTGTCGAGGTCAGCGCTCTCGCTACGGACCAGGCCGACGATGGCGGCCTCCTGGTAACCGCTGGTGGTATCCAGGGCAACACGCCCGAATCGAGTCCGGCGGATCTCTTCGACGCCGGACGTCGGGTCGATACCGGCGGTGAAGAGTTCCTGCACGTCGGCCCGGTCGATGGCGTCGGACTCGGCCATGAAGGTCTCGACCTTCAGCGCCTGGGCTTCGAGCTCCTGCGGCGTTGCCCCATCGGGACCGGTGACCGCCACCAGGACATCGAAGACTTCGAGGAACTTGGTGGCATCGATCGGGCGGACAGTGATGCCGGCTTCGGGCGGAACGGTCGCCGACGCGTTGGCCTCCTCGAGCAGCGCCGCACCTTCCGGCGAGGAGAAGTTGTCGTCGAATTCGACGACAACGGCAAACGCATTCGCGAGCGCGAAGCTCTGCACCTCGACTACGCCGTCGATGGCCGAGTAGGCCGCTTCGAGCGGCTGAGCGACGTCGGCATCGACTGCATCGATGTCGTCGACGAAGTACGTGCCGTCGACGACCACGATTGGCAGGTTGACGGGAGGGAAACCTTCGCGAGCGAGACCGCCGATGTAGGCGAGCCCACCAATGGCGACCACAGTCAGCCAAACCCCAAGGGTGACGATCCAGCGGGTCGACGCCAGAACGGCCAGTCGTGTGATGATCGATCGACTCGTCGTGACGTCGGCATGGCGGCCGTCGACCACCTTGGGGGTATCCATGGCCGAGAACGGTACAAGCACCACTCACGAGCAGGTTCGATCGGGCGGTATCGCCTGACCCTTGCGTGTCGGTCCGCGCTCGGTCTGGAAAGATGATTTCTTGGTGTTCGACGTGAGTCAGCTGCCCGGTGGCCGTACGGTTACCCAGACGACCTCACGGAGAGTGACTGCTGTGGCCTTCCGGCTCGACCCACCGCAATCGATGCAATCTCAGATCCAGCGCCTCGCTGTGGACCGCATCGAGAGCGCACTCGAACGGTTGAGCAAGATCGATACCAGCGAGCCGGCTGGTGAGATCGAGGCCAAGAGCACCAGCGCAGCGCACGTTCATGCCGTTCGTCGCCGCTGCAAGCAGGTACGGGCCCTGGCCCGACTCGTTCGTCCCGCCCTCGGCGACGACTTCGCACCGTTCAATAGTGCCGTGCGAGATGCGGCTCGAGCCCTTGCACCGCTTCGCAACGCCCACGTGTCCGAGCAGCTTCTGCAAGCGCTCGACACCGCGCCGACCACTGAGGTCGATGCCCATCGGCTGACCGACACCGCCAACGACCTCCCAGCGATGGTCGACACCGCACGCCAAGAGCTTCGCCTCGCCCGCCGACTCGTCGAGAACTGGCAATTACCCGACGGGTTCGCCCCGCTGGCATCCGGGCTCGAACGCACCTATCGCCGAGGCCAACGCGGGCTCGCCACCGCTCGGCTCGATCCGAGCGATGACAACCTCCACGAATGGCGCAAGGACGTGAAGGACCTCTGGTATCAGCTTCGGTTGATCGAGCCTGTTGCTCCCTCGATGATCAAACCGATGATCGAACAACTCGACACGCTCGGTGAAGACCTCGGACACCATCACGACATCTCCCTCCTGATCGACGGCCTCACCCAGGAGCGCCACCACGTCAACGAGCGGGAACCCAAGCATCCGGGCGCCACTCCTCAAGCGGCACGAGCGCTCCTCGACATCCAGATGGCAGCCGATCGTGCCGATGACGCTCAGCACCAGCTTGGCCGAGCGGCCGGACGGATCGGCGCCACGATCTACGCCGAGTCCCCCAGCGCCTTCATCACTCGCATCAATGCCTATTGGGACATCACCGCTCACGCTGGACCAGAACCCGACGACCCCTCGACTCGCCGCCGCCTCTGAGGGAAACCGGCGCCCGCACAGTGAGCGTGTCTGATCTGGCGCCCTGCTCACAGTTCGAGGGCCGTCACCGGTCACACGACCCTCGAACCGGTGTTCGGCACTGGCCGTCGTATCAAGGCTGTTGAACCGCCAGGCACACCCGTTCGACTGTTCGACTGTTCGACTGTTCGACTGTTCGACGGGACCAAAGCATCGCAAAATGTCAGGCACAGACTTGCTACTTCCGCCGGTGGCGGAGGTAGCGACAACATCACCATTCCCCGAGATCTCGGATCGACACGACACCGCGTCAGCAAGCCAACTCGATGGGCCAGCAACGCAGGTCGCATCAACACACCACCTCAATCGCCACCGCCGCTTGTACTTCGCCGTGCCAGCCGGAGGGCCCTTCAACGAGACACCTGTATGCGCTGATGCTCATAACCACATCACCTCAGGCCCATGGACGGCGACCTTCGGACCCAAGAGCTCGACGACGCCACTGACGTGTGGACTCCCCAGCGGCGAAGGACATCGGACAGATTCGGGAACCCGACGACCAGCAGAAGCCAGTGCACCAAGTACTGCACTGGGCACTGCACCAACCTTCCTCAACACCAGTGCACCGAACCCCACGGCCTGCACCATCCGCTGGCCAGAGCGGCGGGCGAGCCCCGCCTCCTGACGTAATTGTTCGTTTGCCCAGGTCAGGGAATTGCCCAAGGCACAGCTCCCGACACATCGGCTTCGAGAATGGCTCCGGTGGTACATAGTCCTACATTGCACACCTGGACCGGTTGCGCGGCGATCGGGACTCGCGACCATGTTCACGAGTTGTTCTGGGGCGAGTCGAGCACCGAGCGTTGTGCCTTGATGTCGTGCAGGATGGCTTCGGTGCGTTCGGTCATGCCGAGGCTGTCGGTCGTTGGCCACGTGGCGATCTCTGTTTTGGCGAAGTCGACCCACTTCACGATCAAGTCGAAGAACTCGAGCTGGAAGGTGGCGAACAGTACTGACAGATGCGTTCGTTTCGGGAATGGGTGCCGGCCGTCGAGGTAGTTGGTGTTGATCGTGGCGACCTGTTCGTACATCGCGGCAGCATCGTCGGCCATCTCGCTCAGTGCTGCAATGAGGTCTTCCTTTGTGCCGTTCTCGGCGAAGAGCAACCGGACCAGAGCCTCAGCTTCGAGTATCGGAGGCTGCGGTGAGGTGGCCATCCACTCGCCAAGAGCAGTTCGTCCCTGGTCGGTGATGGTGTAGACGGTGCGGTTTCGCTGGCCGACTGACTCCTTGTGCGCTGTGGCGAGACCGTGTTCGACGAGTTTCTTGGGTTCGGAGTACAGCAGCCGCTCGGATTTGGGCCAAGCGAAGCGCAAGCTCCTCGCCGCTTGCTGGGTGAGCTCGTAGCCAGTCCAGGGCTGGATCCCCAAGAGCCCAAGAACCGCATAGGAGGAGATGGTGAGACGTGGCGACATGGCCTTGACTTTACTGTATGTTGCAGTATCATTCGTACTGTAATTTGCAGTATTGACGAGAGGCACGATTCTGGGCCTCGAGGGTAAGGGGTCGTCATGGACGTGTCGGACTACATCAGCTTTGTCGTCTCGGAGGGCGATCTATTCGCCGCCGCTGTAGAGCAGGGCGAGTTGAGCGTGGACATTGCGCAGTGCCCAGGGTGGGACATGCGCGAGCTCGTACGTCACCTCGGCATGATCCATCTCTGGGCCGCTGGGAACGTCGCATTCCCCAAGGACGACTGGCTCGAAGTCGATGACTTGACCGATCTTGCAGGGCACTGGCCCGACCTTGCAACGACCTGGCCCGACGACACACATCTCGTTTCGTGGTACCGCCAAACTCTCGCAAACTTGGTGAGCGTTCTGGAGTCTGCGCCCTCCGACCTCGTGTGCTTCACGTTTCTCCCCGCAGCGTCTCCGCTGACGATGTGGGCGCGTCGCCAGGCCAGCGAACTCGCAATTCACCGATTCGACGCCGAAAAGACACGCGGCACGACAACCTGTTTCGATCCACAATTCGCAGCCGACATGCTCGATGAGCTCCTGATCGGATTCGCTCCGCGCCATCGGAAAGTCGCAGTGGACGAAGAGCGAACACTTCAGGTTCACGCAGAAGACGTTGGCGAGCACTGGCATCTCAAGATCCGACCACAAGGGATCGAAACCTCCCGTCAACGCAGCGACGCGGATCTCAGCATTGCGGGCACAGCCGCCGAGCTCTACCTCTCGATGTGGAACCGCACCCCCGACTTGACGGTGAAGCTGGTCGGCGACCCCGAAGTCATGAAGCTATGGCACGACACCTGTCGTGTCCGCTGGTCGTAGTCGCCCTCGACGGCACGAGATCCTCTCGACAGAACAATCAAAATCCGCTCGCAAACACAACCACTCGCAATCACATCAAGGGGAAAACGAAATGACGAGTATCGAGACACCAGTCAACAACGGCGTCAACACCGAAGCGTTGCTGAGCGCGCGCGAAGCATTGATGGGCGCGCCCGAAGCTGCGGAGTTCACTTGGACAGCGAACTGTTCGTGGGTCGACGGCACGTTCAGCAAGACGACCGTCGATGGATTCTCTGGCCTGGGAGCGAAACACCGCCACAAGACGCCCTACTCGTTCGACGCCGATCATCCCGAGTGCTTCGCCTCCGAGGATCGTGGAGCGACACCTCCCGAGATTCTGTTGGCTGCGTTGGCGAGTTGCCTGACGGCAGGAGTGGCGTCGGTCGCCCAGCACCGTCAGATCCAACTGCGGTCGGTGACTGCAACCGTCGAAGGCAAAATGAATGTGCTCGGCATCTTGGGTGCCGACCCCGACATTCGCAACGGATTCAACGACATCACCGTGCGATTCGACATCGACGCGGATGCATCGAGTGACGACATTCAAGCCTTGGTCGCCCAGAGCCAGAAGCGGTCCGCCGTCTACGACATGGTGACGAACCCGACCAGCGTCGTCGTCGACATCGGCTGAACACTCGATGACAGAGCGGGCAACACACGTCCCCACCGTCATCATCGGCGCCGGACATGCTGGTCTCGCCGTGAGTCGCCGCCTGAGCGAACGTTCGATCGAACACGTCGTTCTCGAGCGTGGTGAAGTGGCGAACTCATGGCGAACCGAACGTTGGGACTCACTGCGTCTGCTGACACCGAACTGGCAAAGCCAACTCCCAGGTATGGGCTACTGCGGCACCAACCCTGACGGGTACATGACGATGCCGGAGGTCGTCGACTTCATCACCACATACGCAGCGACGATCTCGGCGCCCGTCCACACCTACACAGCGGTCACCCGAGTCGGAGTTCACGAGCGCGGCTACGCCATCGAAACAGACCGAGGGAACTGGACATGCGACAGTGTGATGATCGCCAGCGGAGGCTCGAACGTGGCGAACCTACCCAGCGCTTCGGCTGAGGTACCGGCCTCAGTCGCCCAAGTCAACGCGATGACCTATCGCTCCCCGAACGATCTCGACGACCGGGCAGTCCTCGTGGTCGGCGCTTCCGCAACCGGCGTACAACTCGCAGACGAGATCAGCCGCTCGGGACGCGCCGTCACCCTCGCTGTCGGCGAACACGTGCGAATGCCGAGGAGCTACCGAGGCCGCGATCTCTTCTGGTGGATGGACAACGCTGGCGTCCTCGACGAAGGTCATCATGATGTCGACGATCTCGTACGCGCTCGCAGCCTCCCGTCCCCACAACTCATCGGCACCCCCGAGCGCCGTTCCATTGACCTCAACGCCCTCACGGGCCAGGGAATCGACATCGTCGGTCGGCTGGGACGCATCAGCGACGGCGTCGCCCAGTTCTCGGGCTCGCTCGCCAACGTCTGCAAGATGGCGGACCTCAAGATGAATCGTTTGTTGCAGAGGTTTGACGACTGGGCCGAAGCTGCCGACGTCTCCAATATCGGCCCAGCGACCCGCTTCGAAGCGACCAGAGTGCCATTGCCGGCGCAATTGGAACTCGGTTTCACCGAAGGTGAGATCGGTACCATCGTCTGGGCCACCGGCTATCGGCCCGACTACTCGTGGCTCGATGTGCCGGTGCTCGACCGCAAAGGTCGCATTCGCCACGACGGAGGCGTAACCGAAGCCCCAGGCTTGTACGTGACCGGCCTCAATGTGCTCCGACGGCGACGCTCGAGTTTCATCAACGGAGCAGAACACGACTCCGAAGATCTCAGTAGACACCTCCAACGGTATCTCCGGAACTCAAAGGCATCACCGGCCGACGCAGACCTGTGATGAGCCCGAACCAAGCTCAAAGCGAGGCCTGGAACGGCGAGGAGGCCACTCACTACATCGCCAACGCCGATCGATACGACCGTCAACTTGCCGCATTCACAAAGGTGCTGATGAAGCACGCACGGATCGCGCCAACCGACAGAGTGCTCGACATCGGTTGCGGTTGCGGTGCGACGACGCTCCAGGCCGCTCTGAGAGCGAGAGCTGTTCTCGCTGCGGACATCTCCGATCCGATGGTCAGGACGCCAGGAGCCGGGCGGAGGCAAAAGAACTCCAAAACACGGGTTTCGTGGTCGCCGATGCGCAAATGCATCCTTTCGGCGAGGGCGAGTTCGATGTTCTCATAAGCCAGTTCGGCCTCATGTTCTTCGACGATCCCGAGGGCGGATTCGCCAATCTTCACAAGGCGCTAGCACCCGGCGGTCGGGCCGCCTTCATGACATGGCGAAGCCTCGAAGCCAACGAATGGCTGATGATGGTCGGCAAGGCAGCGGCGCGCCACGTCGACCTTCCGAATCTCGGTGGCCGAGTCGGCGGCCCCGGCATGTTCGCCCTCGAGAAACCAGATGAGATGACTGCGCTGTTGACGGGGGCGGGTTTCACCCAAGTGGCTGTCGAGCCAGTCACGACGACAATCCTGCTCGCCGGGGGCGGAACCCTGGATGAATCCCTCGACTTCTTGCTCGGCATGGGCATGGTTCGCGGTCTCCTCGGTTCACTCGACAACCATGCACGCGACGCTGCCATCAGCGAAATTCGCATCACCCTCGGCGAGCACTACGACCCAGGTATCGGCGTATGTCTCGGAGCGGCCGGTTGGCTGGCTACTGCACTTCGCTGACACAACCCTCACGAGGCGGCCGCTCCATGGCTCCACACCGCACTTGAACAACGACGGCAACCAACAGCGACAAAACGGCCTAGAGGCGCCGGTCTCTCTCTGCGAAAATGTTCGTTAGTGTCACCAAGAGACCGGCATCGCCCACGACCACGCTCGCCGCCCCAACGGCATTCCGACCCACCCAGCCATTGAAGAGTGGCTCCGTCGATCCCAGCGCGTCGACTTCGTCGGGCCCTACTTCCTCGAGGAATCGACCACGGTGTGTCAACGTGAGATGGCAACCAGCACCCGAACCCTTCGCCGATCGTGAACACGTCGTGCACGGGCAGCGCAGCCGACCCGTATTGCACAGCGAGTTGGTCGCTGCGGAACCCGTCGAGCTCGTCGTTGATGTGGAGCACGAATTCGTCGTCGCCTACTCGGTAGCCGTACGCGGCCAACCAGAACCCGCCACGAAGGACGTCGACGTTGGCCGGTTCCGGCGCCGTGGTGGGCGCGCAGGAAGCCGAGGACGGCGTCGTGGGAGGCTTGTCGTCGCTGGGTCGAGTCATCGCCAAGGTGGTTGTCCGGACTGTGGCCGGGTGCACCGGTGTTCCCGTCTGAGGTCGATCGGTCATCGCCGCCGGATTGTGACACTGTGCGTCGCTCCACGCGATCGAAATTCGATCCGTCGACGTCCCATACCACGCAGGGGCTGGCGGCACAGCCCCATCCCCGACCGCCGGGACCGTGGGACGCGATCGGGAAGCGCTGGCTTCGACGATTCAGCTGGCTTCGACCATCGATCCGTATCGCTGTTGGGCGGCCTGGGCCGAGGTCCCGAGGAGTTTGCCGCCGCCTTGAGCACGGTTGACAACAGGTTCTTCCGTCTCGTTGCGGTCGTTGCCCCCAACCGTCTCCCATCCACTCGCAAGAGACCACGACCGAGCGCGAACTCGAAGCTCGCCAGCACCGATCTCGTTGAGGCCGAGCGAGTAGCGATCGAACCACCGAGCCAGCGGTGAGGTCGTGTCCATCTCGGCATTGGGGTCCAAGGCCACGTTGTACAACCAGGATCGGAGCTCTGCGTCGGACACCGGCGGCGCTGGAGCGTCCGGGTAGACGAGGTGTGGCGTGAACGCCACGAGTACCTCGACCCGGCCCGTCGGGAATTGCCGGTCCATGTCGGCCACTTCAGTTCCAGCCATTGTTGTGCCCACTCGAAGAACGACAGGTCGACCCGCACCCACTCAGCCGGCAGGCCGGTCACAGGGTCGAACGGCTGGGCGGCGCTGGCGGCAACGAGTAGCTGGGACCGGAGCCTCTCCGCCTGGGCCGTCGATTTGAACTTGCCCATACAGTCGCGACCGTCGTCCGCCACCGCACCGACCATCGACGTTGCTCCTTCGCAGCGTCGGCCTTCGGAACACCGAGCGCGAACACTTGCACCTTCTGGGGCAGTCATCGATCGCTTACGTCGTGTCTTTGGAACACCCTTGGGGTCTCTATCGGCCCCTTGCCAGTGTTCCCTCAGTGTTCCGGCGTTGATTCTCGCCGCTTCGAGACGCATCTTTTCCCTTGACTGCTGAGGGTCGAAACCCGTGCTGGTCAGGGAAACCTTGGCGGAGAGAGGGGGATTCGAACCCCGGTGACCGTGAGGCCACAACGGTTTTCAAGTATGGGTCTCTGACCTGGGCAAACACCCCCACAGGATGCGTTCCCCCAGGTCGGAAGGTGTTGCAAGCAAGAGTGCCGATGACGGTGAAACCCCGCTGATGACCCTTCTTGACCCTTGCCAGTGGCACCACAGTGGCACGGATACGAACGTGGGCTGTTCCGTCAGAATCGAGATTCCTCGCGCATCGGCACTCCCGAATGGGGCGACGACCGGCGACATTGCGCCTACAGCACATGGTGCTAGCATCTGATGCTATGACAACGACTCGTTCGACGTTCACGCTCGACGAAACGCTCGCCGAAGAAGCCCGACGCCTCGGAGTGAACATCTCCTCCGCCGCCAGGAATGGTGTGGCATCCGCTGTTCGAGCGGCGCTTGCCGAACGCGACCGGGAGGCATACGAGAGAAAGCCCGAGAGCGTCGACTCGTTCTGGGATGAAGCTGAAACCTGGGGTGAGGAGTGAATCGCGGGGACGTCTGGCTCGCAGAAGTCGGTCGGAAACGGCGTCCCGTGCTCGTGCTGACTCGGACCGAGGTGCTCGACGTTCGGGCTCTGGTCACGGTCGCGGAGATCACCACTGCACGAAGAGGACTGGCCGCAGAGGTTGAGTTCGACCACGCGACGGCGGGCGTCGATCGGGAATCGGTGATCAACTGCGACGGGTTGCACACCATTGCTCAGACGACGCTCACTGCTCGAGTGGGCGAGGTCGACGACTCCACGATGGAGCAGGTCTGCTCGGCTGTCAGCTACGCGCTCGGCTGCTGATGGCGTTCGGGTTCCGCCGGTTCGCCAACAACCGAATCCGGGCCCTCCTCTACGCAGGACGACCGAACTAGGACCTGCTCGCCTCCGTCACACCCCACTGATACGCGAAGCGCGCGGTTGGTGCCGGTCAGTCCGTGATCAAGGTAAATCCGACCAGCATCCACCCCGAGCGTCACCAGCATGGTCCGCTGAGCAGTGAGGTCCTGCTCATCGATCGAGCAAAGCGCATAACCAATCAACGTGCCAGCCATCACCAGACTGCAACGGATAGCCATCCATCACTGAGAAACACGGCGTACCAGCTATCTGAGACGACATAGCTCCTGGTGGGCGTCCCTTGATCGACGGTGGCAGGAGTGTCCGGTTGGGGTTCGCCCAACGGACACATCCCCCGAACCGCGCGAATCCCATACGTCAATATGAGTTGGTTGGCTCCTGAGCGCTCGGACCACACCCGTAAGCACGGAACGGCGGAGCAGAAGTCTGGCAAGTCCGAGAGAAAGCGCCCTGAGAAGGCTATCTCGGTCGGCCGCGTTCGTACCTGGCACGGCCTCAGGCGACCACGACGCTGACACGAGTAAGCAGTCCGCCGAATAGTGAGCCGTCCAATAGTTCGGATCCGAACCTGATGTGGCACTTGAGCAGGGGTTACTTGGCGGAGAGAGGGGGATTCGAACCCCCGGTGACCGTGAGGCCACAACGGTTTTCAAGACCGACGCAATCGTCCGCTCTGCCATCTCTCCACTGACGAGAGTAGCGGCTCGAAACAACAGTTCGGGCTGACTTCTTTGCACACCCAACCCGTGCGCTCGAGCTGAAGCACACAGATCCCAGGGACTGGGAAAGGTGTCATAACCGACCACGACCGGTCGGTTATGACACTGTTGTCCGGCGATCTCGGCGCGGAGTTGATTCAGCCGTCGGTCATTGCTCGTCGAAGCGACGTGGCGGCCATGGCCAGCAGAACGGCAGCAAATCCGAGCAGGATCGCGAGGTTCGGCGCGACATCAGCGATGGAGGCGCCGTCGAACATCAGCTCCTTCCACCCTTCGAGCGCCCAATAGTGAGGAGTGAACGTTGCTGCGGATCGGAGGAACGGTGGAAAGATCTCGCTCGGCACCATGCAGCCGCCAACTGCGGCCAGCACCAGGCCGATCGGCGGTGTCGACGAGCCGACGGTCTGCTCAGAGCTGAACACCGAGCCAAGCAGCACACCCGCTGCGGTCCCAACGAGAGCGAATGTCACCGCAAGCGCCGCCGCCGCCAAAGGATCACCCCAGTCGACCCCAAACATCAACGCACCGACACCCACGATGATGCCGGTTTGCACCATGGCCAGCGCCATCCACCCAGCGCCGATCCCAATGCCAACGGCACCGGCACTCACGGGCGCAGAGAGACTGCGACGAAGGACACCGGTCTGGCGCGCCCGAACGAGCAGGGCGGCGGCGCCAAGCGAGTTGATGAACACGAACAGCACCAAGTTCTGTGCCGAGGTCAACGCAAACGATCCAGCCGTCGCGAGTCGATCATCGCCGACTGACACCACCGTGACCGGAACCAGCGATTGGTCCTCAACGCCGGCTTCGAACCGGTCAATGACCCGCTGCGCCACTGCACGAGCAGCAAAGCCTGACGAGTCCGCTTCGTTCGAGAGGAAGCCATAACTGCCGTCAGCGTTACGGACGACAGCACCCTCGAGGTCGAACCGCCGGATTTCCCCGGTCACCTCGGAAACATCTGCTCGCCGGACAGCCTCGATCCCGGTCTCCGCGTCGA
>JBBQUN010000046.1:0-22836 GCA_038212405.1 Acidimicrobiales bacterium
GGAGTCTCGGCCGCTAAGATTTCAGCCGGTCACGTCGAAGTGGCGGAATTGGCAGACGCGCTGGCCTAAGGAGCCAGTGTCCGAAAGGACGTGGGGGTTCGAGTCCCCCCTTCGACACATTCGTTAGTACACGCCTCGGGATCTGCAGAGACTTGCATGAGTCCATCGTTGTGACAAACGACTGAGAGGTTGAGTTCCCGGTAGACAGCTTTGCGGTCTTCGGGGTCGGCGCCTTCGAGGATGGCCACGATGCCTTTGCGCTGGGTGACCAGTCGTTTGATCTCGGTTGGGTGAGTCGCCCGTTTGGTTTCTTGGGTCGCCGCGCGACCTCGGCTGCTTTGCGGGCGAGTCGGATTTCTTCGATCCATTCGCCGACGATGGTGGGGTCGGTACCCGCTTCGAGGGCTTGGCGGTATTTCGCCAGCTTGTCGTCGCATTCTTTGAGTCGTCGGCAGGCGGAGTCGATCCGATTCTGCTCGGCGATGTCCGGCCCGGTGCCAGTTTCGGGAGCGGCGCGGGTTTCGTCGATGTTGACATCGTCGAAGAGTTGAGCGAGCCAACGATCGATTGCGGGCGTGAGGGAGTCTTCGCGAACGTAGATCGTGTTCGGGTGCTTGTCTTGGGCGATGGCGTATTCGGCGGAGAATTTGCAGCGGTAGTAGGCGCGCTTGTGGATAGGAGGGGTCGACACGGCGACCTGCGCTGCTTGTTTCGGGTCGAGGAGCTCGCCGGGATCGATGCCAGCTGTTGGCGGGTTTCGGGAGGTGCCTCGGGCTCGGCCGTTCGACCCGTTGGCCTGGACGAGCTGCTCACCGCTCCGCGGATCCTGGCCGAGAAGAACCCGACGGAACGCCTCCGAGTCGACTTCGACTCCGAGGTCGAAGTACTCGGGTTCGGTACCGATACTTTCTGTGATCGTCGTGCTTCGACCAGGGCGCCTCGGTCAGCGCCTTCGAGGTACCCGACGATGATGCCTGCTGCTCGTCGCACCTCACCGGCGGACGCGCCGAGGGTGGTGACGCTCAGGTGCATGACGAAGTCTCCGTTGCCATGCCCCATCTGTGGCCCGCAAGAATCTCAGATTGGGACGCCCGGCGTAGAAGCTTCTGTCGGAGTCACGTCGACCGCTCGCTGGACGACAGAGAGATCGCGAGATGGCATCTCTCCATGCGCAGGTCCGCAGGACCTGTAGCTGTGTCTGAGATATTTTCGTTGGAGAGCATGGCGCCCTTGTGGCGGGGACTCTTGTGCGGCGAGGTGGCTGGCTTGGAGGCTTGCGGGTGGGGTCAGGCGGTCGGCTGACCGACTGGTTGGTGTGTCCAGGCCTGCAGCTCGGAGCGGTAGGGGAAGTCGAAGCTGAGTCCGAGGGGTCGGGTGAGCTCGCCGATTTCGTCGAGGATTTCCCGTTGGTCGGTGGGGTCGAGTGCGGCGATGAAGCTGGTCGATAGTGCGCGTGCGGCAACCGCCTCGGGGCTGGACGGCGTGGGGTTGTCGATGCCGAATTCGTCGATCAGACGAAAGGCGGGGTCGCTGTCGATGGCTCGACGCCAGTCCATGCTCCGGTGTCGAGGGGTGTCGCCGGCATGGCGATCGACGATGTCGGTGAAGCCGCGGACCCAGGGATTGGTCTCGTCTCGGACGTTCCAGACACAGACGAGGTGGCCGCCGGGGCGGAGGATTCGGCGGATCTCGGGGAGGGAGCGTGTGTGGTCGAACCAGTGGAAGGCCTGGGCCACGAAGACGGTGTCGACGCTCGATTCAAGGAGCCCGGTGTTCTCGGCAGTCCCGTCGAGTGCCGTCACGGTTGGCAGGGCAGCCTGCAGCGTTGCGCGCATCTCGGCGACGGGTTCGACGGCGATCGGTTGGAGTCCCCGGTCGACGAGTTGGCGGGTAAAAATGCCGGTGCCCGCTCCGAGGTCGACGATGGTTCCGTGCCCAAAGGCGCTCACGGATCGGTCGATGAGGGCGGGGTGGTATGAGGGGCGAGCCTTGGCGTAGGAGGCGGACTCTTGGCGGTATCCCTCGGCTGCCGATTCGTGGATCATGTTCAGCAGTCTGGCCGAGTCGGTGACCGTCCATTGAATGCGGTCAGTCTGGCCAGGAAGCGAGGGAGGTGGGGGTCGAAGCGGGTGTCGATCCCGTGCTCGATGGGCCACCAGCGAGTGTCGCCGAACCCGGCGGGTTCGGGCCGGAGCTCGGTGTCGGTCGGGGTTGTGAAGGCGTACTGGAGGGAGACGTCGTGGTGCGGAGTGACGTCGCCGACGGTCGGGCGCCCACGGTCCCAGCTCAGTTAATCCCACGGGTCTGACGGTAGTGGCGGTCTACGGTTGGGGCGTGCTGTTGGCTGCTGAGGTATTGATCGTGTCGGGTCCGCCCGGTTCGGGGAAATCGACGATTGCTGCCGCGTTGGCGGAGTCGGCGGAGCGGGGCGTGCATCTGGAGTCAGACCGGTTCCTTCGCTGGATTCGCTCGGGTTTCATCCCTCCTCATTTGTCTGCCTCGCACAGTCAGACACGGCGGTGATGGACGTGGTGACCGACGCGGCGGCTGGGTAAGCGGCGGCTGGGTATGTGGTGGTGTGGGATGGGATTGTGGGCCCGTGGTTCCTGGATCGCGTTGTTGCTCGGTTGAGCGGTCGTGGGGTGCGGGTTCGGTATCTGGTGGTGCGGGCCGAGCGGGAGACGGCGTTGGCACGGGTCCGTGAGCGGGACGGGACGATCGAGGTATCGGGGGCGGCGGTGATGTGGGATCAGTTCGCCGACCTGGGCGCGCTCGAATCTCATGTCATCTCCGGTGAGGGTGATCCGTCGGACGTGGTGGGGCGTTGTCGAGCGGCGTTGGCCGGTGACGGTCTGAGGGTCGAGGCCGATTCGTGGGTGGATGATCGGTGGCCGGTGTCGGTCAAGGGGGTGGTCGGCTGGGACGGCCGGGTGGTCGTGCTGCGGAACCGGCGGGGCGAGTGGGAGCTACCAGGCGGTCGGCTCGACGCGTCTGACGCCTCACCGGAGGCGGCATTGTGGCGGGAGATGAGCGAGGAACTCGGCATCGATGTCGAGGTCGGCGAACTGGTGGACTCGTGGATCAACGACGTGGAGGGAAAGCGGGTGCTGATCCTCACGTTCGCCTGCATCGCCGAGCGTCCGTCTGAGCTGGTGCATATTGATGAGCCTGTCGAAGTCGACGAGTTCGATCTCGACACGCTCCGACATGAGCCGATCCCGGTGGGCTACTTCCGGTCGATCGCTGCTGCATCGGTCAGCGGGACCGAGCCAGTCGGCGGGCCGGAGGAGTTGATCGACGAGACGCTCGGCGAGGCCGGCGGGAGCAGCGAGAAGCCCCGGAGCGTTTGAGTGCGGTTCGTAGGGTGAGGAGTCGGGCCGCACAGGCCCACGCATCCCGCCTCGGTGGCGAGCAGGACACCGGGAGCGTGGTCCCAGGGCAGTGTGCGCCAGTAGAGGATGTAGTCGGTCGCACCGCTTGCGATGTCGGGGTATTCGATCCCGGCACAGTTGACGCCAGGCTGGGTGGTACCGAGCTCAGGTGCTCGCTGTGCGAGCTACCGCCGACTTGAGCCCATCGATCAGCCGTGGAGCCTGGAATGAGATCCTTGGCGGCGCAGATGCCACCGGGGTCAGTTCGCGACGGCGGCCATGCCATTGTCGCGCCGGAGAACCGTTCGGAGGAACAACCGGTCGGCCCGTATCCGACTGAAGCTCAGCTCGATGGGGCGACCGCCAACGTCGCGAAAGAGCCGCTCGATCAGAACCAACGGAGCTCCGATCTCGATGTCTAGGATCGGCGCCGTCGCCTCGTCGGCGCAGCACGCCTCGACCATCAACTCCGCACTGTCGACGGTGAAACCGAGGACACCTTCGATGACGTCGAGCACCGGGCGCTGCAGGTCGACGCGCTCATCGACGAGTCTCGAGCCCACACTCATCGGCATCCATCCGGACCGGAGTGTCACCGGTTGGCCGTCGAGATGATTGATCCGCTCGTGGTACACCACCGGGTCGGAGGTCGCTAGCCCGAGACGACGAGCGACGATCGCCGGCGCAGGCACCAGTTCCGTCATCACGGCTGAGCGGTAGATCCTCGCATCGTCGCTCGGTTCGAGACGCATGTCGAGCATGTCGATGTTCCGCCCCGTCAGTGGGACACAATCGACGAAGGTTCCCGATCCCTGCAACCGGTGGATCAGCCCCTCTCCACGGAGAAGCGACAGAACGTCTCGAATAACCCCCCGGCTCACTCCGTAGATCTCGGTCAGCGTTTGTTCGGAAGGCAGCGGGGCTTCGTGTCGGATTCCGCCTGACATGATTTCCGATCGCAGAACGTCTCGTACTCGACGAACCGCCAAACTTCGCTGTCCAAGATGATGTCGGTTGTATCGCATGTGGCCTCGTCGCTGGAGAATCTTCGTATTGGACCGCTTGACCGTGAACGGAGCGTGCTCGAACCGTGACCGCTCCGTTACGAGTCGAAGGTCGCGCATCTGCGTCAAGCCCCGACTGGGCCGACAGAATCGTCGTGGGGATCGTCCAGACGACCGAGGAACCCTGGGCGCACGCTCAGCGCGAGCGCTCCGGCCCCAAGAAGGAGTCCGGCTCCCCCTACCACGGGACGCGGGCCGAACACGTCGGAAAGCCAACCCTGCAACAGGGCTCCGACCGGGTACGAAGCGGTGAATGCGACCGTTCGCAGTCCGAGTACTCGCCCACGCATATGGTCGGCCACGATGATCTGCACCGCCGAGTTCGTCGAGGAGATCACCGCGAGGAACGAGGCCCCGACGCAGACGAGCGCAGCGATTCCCGCTTCGTAGGTCGGTGACAAGGCGAACGCCATGATCGAGATCGCGTAGGCGCGCAGCGCCCAGCGCACGACGGTCCCACGGCTCAGCACATGATCCCATCCGCTCACGATCGGGGCAGCGAGTATCGCGCCGATACCCAGTGAGACGTTCAACATGCTGAGTCCGACAGGCCCTACTTGGTAGATCTCCGACGCGAAGACGATGGTGAATTGGAAGATCGGATTGCCGAGCGCTCCCGCCAGCACGGCCACGAGGATTCCGACACCGATCCCTGGCTGCGCCCGCGTGTACTCGATGGCCCGAGCGAACTGACGGAACGCGTTTCCGGTGAGTGGCGAGGAGCGTGGTTTCGAACGGGTTCGGATCGCCACGAGAGCCGTAAGTACGAACATGAACGAGACGGCGTTGATGAAGAAGGCCCAGCCGACACCGAGCGTTGCAAGCAAGATGCCTGCCAACCCCGGTCCCACTGCTCGTGCTGCGTTGAACTGGAGGGAGTTGAGCGTGATGGCCGAACGCAGGTGCGAGCGGGGGACCAGATCGTTGACGAACGATTGCCAACTCGGGACGTTGATGCCGTGGAACACCCCGGCAACACCGACCAACAACAAGATGACGCCGGGATCTCGAACACCGCTCACCCAGCAGATCCACAGAACCACCGCACCGAGAGCCTGGAGCGATTGGGTCACGAGGAGCACACGACGCCGATCGTGGCGGTCGGCGAGCGACCCGGCATACGGCCCGAGAAACATGGCCGGCCCGAACTGCATGAACGTCCCGAGGCCCACCCAGAAGGCGCTGCCCGTCATGTCGTAGAGAACGAAGGGCACGACCAGGTTCTGAACCCACGACCCGGTGTTCGACGCGAGAGCCCCCCACCAGAACATCGTGAAGTCGCGGCTGTGAAAGGCCCGCAACGCGTGACGAAAACCATGTGGGGGTACCATCGCGAGCTCGTCGACGGCTCGTTCGCCAGTCGGATCGACGGGGGAGCAGGGGTTCGCCACGCCAGAGCGCTCCGCCGTCGAGTCGGGCACCTGTTCGCCACGGGTCACGTCTTCGGCAAATCCATCGTTACGGATGACTCGACTCATCGCTTCAGGGTCTCGGGGACGAAGCGGGCGACCAGACCGATTCCGGTGAGCCCCAGCGCCCCGACCGCAACCGAGGCGAACCCGAGCGAGAGCGCCGCCGTGGCCCCCGCGATCAGGAGAGGGCCACCGGCCTGTCCGACGTCGGTGACGAGTCGCCACACCCCGAGGAACTCCGCTCTCCCGCGTACCGGAGACAGATCGGCACCGAGGGTCATCACGATGCCCGTGCCGATACCGTTTCCGGCGCCGAGGACCAGCGCGACGAGAACGTACGCCGGCTGACTCGAGGTCGCCGGCAAGGCGATCATGCCGAGCGACAGCAATCCCAGACAGGGAATCGCGACGGCTCGTCTACCCCACCGGTCCGAGATGACCCCCGAGGGATAAAAGAGGAGCATGTCCAGCGCAGCCGACAGTCCGAACGCCACCGCAATCTGGGACGGGCCCATGCCAATGGCCGCACCCCACAGCGGCAGCACGACCTGACGCGATGCCCGCAGCATGCTGATCAGGCTCCCGGCCAAGCCGGCTGTGCCGAAGTCTCGGCCGTGTTCGGCCACGATGCTCCTCAGCCGAACCGGGCCGTGGAGGGCACGGCTCGCGCGGTCAGAGGTTTCGGCTTGATCCTCGGGCACGGATGCAGAGAGCAGGACGATGCACGCGAACACTGCCATGCATGCCTGGAGGGCGAAGGCCGCCTCGAGGCCACCGAGGGCGATGGCAGCAGCTCCGGCGAACGGACCGATGAAATTGCCCATCCGATTGACACCACCCAGGGTCGACAGTGCTCTCCCGCGAGACAGAACGGGGACCGTGTTGCTGACGTAGGAAAGCCGAGCGAGCATCCAGATCGACCAGCCGCACCCCATCACGAACACGAACGCGGCGACCGCTCCGGGATCGTCGGCGAGTATGCAACCGATGGCTGCGATCACCAGGAGAGCGGTACCGAGCGCAACCGTGCGCCGCTCCCCGTACCGACCGACCAGCGACCCGGACGGCACGTCGAACGCCATGGTGCCGATCCCCCGGAGTGCGACGACGAGGCTCGCGGCAGCGACCGAGGCTCCGACTTCGCGCGCCAGGAGGGGAATGATCGGAATCACTGCTCCCTGACCGATCGCGAACAGCAACGACGGGAGATACACGGGCACGAGTAGGGCCTTCAGCGGCATCGTCGTGAGAGATGCCGCTGACGAACCTGTGTCGGATTGGGGCTTTCCTTCCCGTTCGACGGAGGTCACAGTTGTAGCGCCGGTACGCGCTCGATTAGAGCGGGTCTACCCGCTGGGTCGGTCATCAGGTTCCTTCGGTTGACGGATTCAGTAGGTGGCATCGAGCCGGCGGGGCGGTTCGACCACGGTGCCGGGTGACGGGTACAGGTGACAGGCCACCCAGTGGCCGGGTTCGACCTCGACCGGCTCGGGCCTCACGGCGCTGCAGTGATCCGTGGCGAACGGACAGCGCGTGCGAAACCGACAGCCCGACGGGGGATCGATGGGGCTCGGGATCTCTCCCGAGGCCAGATTCCGCTCCGTCGACCGTTGGCGGGGGTCGATCTTCGGGATCGAGGCAAGGAGCACCTTTGTGTACGGGTGGAGAGGACGGCGATACAGGTCGTGCGCCGAACACGTTTCGACGACGTGGCCCAGATACATCACAGCCACCTCGTCGCTCATGTATTCCACGACATTGAGATCGTGGCTGATGAATAGGTAGGTCAGGTCGTAGGTGTCCTGGAGTGTCCGCAGGAGGTCGAGGATCTGCGCCTGGATCGACTTGTCGAGCGCAGAGACCGACTCATCCAGCACGACCAGCTTGGGCCGCAGGGCCAGGGCACGAGCTATGTTGACTCGCTGGCGCTGGCCACCGCTGAGCTGGTGGGGGTAGTAGGAGCGGTAGTTGCCGTGGAGCCCGACCTGAGTGAGCACCTCGTCGACCCGCTCGGAGACCTCACGACGAGGCGTGCCCTGGACGCGTAGCGGGAAGCCGACGGCTTCGCCGATCGTGGCCCGAGGATTGAGCGCCGAGTGCGGATCCTGGAAGACCATCTGCATGTCACGAACGACACGCCGAGGACGCTTCTGCCCCGCCGGCATGCGGGTGCCATCGAAGACGACCTCACCGGCATCGGGGGCGATCAGCCCCACGACCAACCGGGCAAGCGTCGACTTGCCGCAACCGGACTCCCCCACGACGCCGAGTGTGCCTCCTTGACGGAGCGCCAACGACACGCCGTCGACGGCGGAGACCTTGGCGGAGCGAAGGCCGACGCGAGCCGTGAAACTCTTCGAGAGGTCACGCAAGTCGAGCAGGACGGGGCGCCGTGCGTTCATGCGAGCCTCATGTCCATGGCTTCGCGCAGCGCATCACTGGCGGTGTTGAAGGCGACCGAGGTGAGAAAGATCATCAACCCAGGAAGGACAGTGAGCAGCGGCGCAGAGTAGATCGTGTCTCGAAGGCTGTTGAGCATGTATCCCCACTCTGGGGTCGGTGGCTGGGAGCCGAGGCCGAGGAAGCTGAGTCCGGCGGCGATGAGCATGGCCACCCCGACGAGCCCCGACGCATAAACCAGGATCTGGTTCGCCACGTTGGGCAGAACCTGGGTCCGGAGAATCCGCAGCGTTCCCGCTCCGCTCAGCCGACTCGCCTCGAGATACTCCTGGATGGCGACTTGGCGAGTTGCCGACTCTGCGATCCGTGCGATCGGTGGGATGAACACGATGGTCACGGCAATCATCGAATTCAGGGCTCCGGCACCGAGGGACGCACCGATGGCAATGGCCAGCAGGATCGCAGGGAAGGCATAGAGCATGTCCATGGTCCGCATGAGGATCGTGCCTGAGATGCCCCGCTTGTAGCCCGCCCATACCCCGATGCAGGTCCCGATGAATGTGGCGAAGGCGGTGGGCACGAAGCCTGTGGCAAGCGACAGCCGCCCTCCGTAGACGAGGCGGGCAAGCATCTCGCGTCCCTGCTCATCGGTTCCCAGGAGGTGTCCCGGGCTGAAGGGCGGCAGGAGCCGATCCGTGGCGACGCCGACCAGCGGATCGGCACGAACGATCCACGGGGCGAACACTGCACTTGACGTGAGAAGCAGCAGGAAGACGAGGGCGGCAACGCCGGCCTTGTTTGCGACGAACCGCCGCCCCACTTCTGTCCAGAAGGGCCGGGCGTCGGCGCCGTGGTCAGCCTCCCACCAGGCAGCCCGTAGTTCCTCGACGGTCGCCCCGTCCGGGACGGAAATCGCTGCAGTCATGTCGTGTTCCTCTCTCGTAGGTTTGACGGGTTGAGCGCTGAACGCCTGGACCGCCATCAGTGCACCGCCTGGCGGAGCCGGGGGTCGATGGTCGCCTGGGCAACGTCGACGATCAGGTTCATCAGTACGAATGTGAGCGCGATCACGAGTGTCGCACCCTGCACGACGAGTAGGTCCCTCGACGTGATGGCGTTGTAGACCAGCGTTCCGATGCCAGGCCACCGGAAGATGGTCTCGATCAGCACTGCCCCCCCGAGCAGGTTGCCGATCTGGAGCCCCGAGGTGGTGAGCACCGGGGAGATCGCATTCTTGGCAACGTGTCCGAGCAGCTGTGATTGGCTCATGCCTTTGGCCCGCAGCGTCTGGACGAAATCGGCGCCGTAGGTGTCGATCACGCTGGCCCGAGTGACCCTCGCCGTGATGGCGAGGGTCCCCAGTGATCCGGCGATCATCGGCATGACGAGATGCTTGAGGAAGGTGCCGAAGCCCTGGTCCATCCCGGTTCCCGCCGACGGCAACCAACCGAGGTTGGCCGAGAAGACGATCAAGAGGACCACGGCGATGAAGAAGGACGGGACGCTCAGACCGGTGAGGGCCACGAAGGAGATGACTTTGTCGAGGAGTCGTCCCCTTCTCAACGCAGCCGCCGTGCCCAGCAGAACACCACCGGCCAGTCCGACCACCGCCGATGCAGCGGCCAGGACGGCGGTGTTCCACCAAGCCTGGGCCAACAGCGACGATACGGAGCGACGGCGGAACGGAGAGAACCCGAAGTCAGCGCGAACCGTGTCGGCCAGCCAGGTCGCATATTGGATGGGCAGCGGTCGATCGAGCCCGAGCTCGGCTCGGATGCGGTCCCGCTCCGCCGCGGTGGCGTCCTCCGCCAGGAACGACTGCGCCGGGTCCCCCGGCAGCACCATCATCAGGAGAAAGACGATGATGGTGACGCCGAAGAGGATCGGAAGCGTCATGGCTGCTCGACGGATGATCAGGGAGACCATCGATCACTCCTCGATCCACACGCTCATGAAGTCGACATACCACGACTTCGGGTGCACGTAGCCGCGCACGTCCGGGGACATGACCCGCAGGTTCAGATCGTGCATCCAGAACAATGCGGCGGCGTCTTCGGTGATGAGTGCTTCGGCCTGTTGGAGAATCTCGAACGACTCGTCGATGTCGAACGTGGCAGCGGCTTCGTAGTAGAGCTCATCGACGGTGGTGTTGCAGTAGCCGAACTGCTGTGCTTTTCCGCCGGCTCGTTCGCAGATCCAGTCACGGCCGTAGTAGTTCGGCAGCATGCCGGCACCGGGAGAGCGCCACAGGAGGTCGTACTCCCCGTACAGCGGGTCTTCGAGTCCGGCCAGTCCGATGTCTGAGAACGCACCCCACTCGTAGGGAGAGAGTTCGAGGGTGACGCCGATGGCTGCGAAGTCCTGCTGGAGCTTCTCCACCATCGGGTTCGGGTACATGTTTCCGGAGCCGCTGAGCGGATAGGCCAGCGTGAGCGAAAGTTCCCCGGGCTGATAGCCGGCTTCGGCGAGCAACTCGGCGGCCAGTTCGGGGTCATAGAAGAAGCCCACGTCCGGGGCGTGCGCCGGGTGAAACGGCGGCACGTACTGACCGGCGGGCACTCCGGTGTCGGACAGGATGCTCGCCAATCCCTCTCGGTCGGCGGCGTAGTTGAGCGCCTGCCGCAGCGTGATGTCCGTGAACGGCTCCCGGAACTGATTGAAGCCGAGCATGATGGCGTGCGGATACTCGGTCATGAAGATCTGGAAGCCGTCGGCCTCGAGAGACGCGAGTGCATCCGGAGCTGGAACCTCGGCCCAGTCGACCTCGCCCGACTGCAACGAGGCGGTGCGAGACGACGCCTCCGACTGGGGGTACAAGATGAGCCCGTCCAGCTTGGGCCGACCTCGCCAGTAGTTCTCGTTCGCCTCGAGTTCCATGATCTCGCCATCGACGTACCTCGTCATTCGAAAAGGACCGGTACCACTCGCGTACGCGGCGTAGTTTTCGTTGCCGTGTTCGATGATCATGGCTGGGCTGGGCAGCATGATCTGGGCGAGACTCCAGTCGAGCCATGCGTTCGGTTCCACGGTCGTGATCGAGATCGTGTATTCGTCGATCACCTCCCAGCTGGCGAAGGTGCGATACTGCTCGCCGTGCCGGGGGGCGTCGAACTCGTCGTAGAACTCGAACTCGGGATCCTTCATTCGGTCGAACTGGAAGGCAACCGACTCGGCATTGAACGGGCTCCCGTCGTGATAGGTGACGCCCTGGCGCAGGGTGAAGGTCCAGGTGAGTTCGTCCTCAGAGACTTCCCACGACTCGGCGAGGGCGGGTACCGGGCGGGGAAGCTCCTCGCCCTGCTCGACCTCGAATCGAGTCAAGCCGTCGTAGATGGTCATCCCGACGAAGCGGAGCCCCTCTCCACCTTCGGTCGGAGGTGTGGTCGGGCGCGGTACGTTCGCGGCGCTCATGGCGATCCTCAGCACTCCACCGGAGCCTTCGGCGGCGGCGTCAGCGTCTTCGGAACCGGCAGTTTCACTGGTGGTTCCGACGTCGTCGGCGCCGCTGCCGACATCGGTCGGGCTGCCGCCCCCAGTGCCGCAGGCTGCAGCGAGCAGTGCGAGGGTCAGGGCAAGTGCCGCGGAAAGCGTGCGTCGACGCCGCTTGGCGTCGATCACATCGGAAGGGGTGTCACGTCGCATCGGGGGTCTCCAGTGTGGTGTCGGGGGGTAGATTGATGTGGGTGATCTCGACGGGTACGGCTTCGGCGTGATGACACCGACTCCAGCGCTCGAGACCGATTGCGAAGGGCTCGGGCCGTTCGTGCCAACAGGTGACCGTGGCGATGTCGCAGCGTGGAGCGAACGCACACCCGTCCGGGAGCCTCTGCAGACTGGGAGGGGCGCCGGGAATCGAGCGGGGCGGTGCATCCTGGCCGGGCAGAACGTTCGCCCCGAGAAGGCCTCGGGTGTAGGGGTGACTCGGACGGAGAATCACGTCTTCGACCGTTCCCTGTTCGACGATGCGACCGGCGTACATGACGCAGATGTCGTCGGCGATCTCGGCGGCCACGGCGAGGTCATGGGTGACGATCAGAACCCCCATGTCGCGATCTGCCTGGATCTGGCGGATGAGGTCGAGGATCCGAGCCTGGACGGTGACGTCGAGCGCTGTGGTCGGTTCGTCGGCGAGCAGAAGGCGAGGCTCACAGGCCAACGCCATCGCGATCACGACCCGCTGTCGCATTCCACCGCTCAGCTCGAACGGGTACGACCTCAGCCGCATCTCCGGAGATGGAATCTGAACGAGCTCGAGAAGCTCGATGGCGCGGGCCCTGGCAGCTCTGCGGTCGAGCTTCATGTGGCGCCGGATCGTCTCGCAGAGCTGCCGCTCGATCGTGTAGACCGGGTCGAGGGCGGTCATCGGGTCCTGGAAGACCATCGACACCAGGCTCCCTCGTGTCCGGTTGCGCGTTCGGTCCGACATGGCCAGAAGATCGTGGCCCTCGAGAATGATCTGACCCGTCTCGATCGTGGACGAGGGTTGGATGCCGATGATCGTTCGGAGCAACGCGCTCTTTCCGCTTCCGGACTCACCGATGATGGCCATGACCCGACCCCGGCCTACCCGCAGGGACACGTCGGTGACGGCCTGCAGATGGCCGGAGCCGGTCTTGAAAGTGGTACTCACGTCCACCAGCTCGAGCAAGGTGTCGGAACTGGTAGACGTGGCTTGCACCGGTTCGAGGTCGGTCAGGGTCGATGCCATGGTTCTCCTTGAGGGTCGGATCGTCGCTGAGGTTCGAGGGCTGACTCAGGCCTGCGGCGTCACGAGGTCGTCCCAGTTGACTGCCTGCTGGTAGGCGTAGGCAGCCCGCAGCAGGAGCGGGTCATCGTGGAATCGGCCGACGAGCTGCATGCCGATCGGCATCCGTCCGGACTTCCCGCACGGAACGGTGATCGCGGGGTGCCCGGTGTAGTTGTAGGGACGGGTGTCTCGGTTCCGGATACGCACACCGGGAACCTGGTTCTTCGAGGCGTCGAGCTCGGGTAGCAGCGAATCCAGGTACTCGGGTTCGGTCGGCACCCATGCTGGGGCGACGGTCGGACAGGTCGGGGTGACGAGCACGTCGACGTCTGCGAACGCTCGATCGACACCTGCGATGATGCCCTTTCTCACGTTGTGACCTTTGGCGTACACCGCCCCGTAGTAGTTGCGACGGCTGTACTCCGAGACCAGGAGGCCGAGCTTCTTTGACGGCGGCATGGCGGCGATCTCGTTGCGGTTCATCTTCCCGATGGCGGCCACGAGCTTGGTCGGGTAGTAGGTCCGAGTGAACGCACCCATGAAGCCGCTGTCGAAGATCGATCGAGAGCCTTCTGGACCGAGCATGGAACCGATGCGTCGTGCCGTCAGATGCTCGGGCACCGAGATTTTGGTCACCTCGGCGCCGGCCCTGGCCAACTCGTCGACTGCTTCCATCACCGCGGCCCGGACATCCGGCTCGGTGAGATCGTCGAAGCCCTCCTCGAGTACGCCTACCCGGAGACCGGCGATTCCGTCCCCAAGAGTGGACAGTGCATCGACAGTTGCGGGAATGGTCCGATCCTGGCGGGGGTCGAGCCCGTCGAAGCCAGCGACAGCCTGGAATGCAGCGGCGACATCCTCGACCCGGCGGGCCATCGGGCCGACGTAGTCGATGCTGGGCTCGGAACCGAAGCCGACGCCGAAGTGACTGATGAGCCCGAAGGTGGTCTTCAGGCCGACAACACCGCACCAGGCGGCAGGGATGCGGATGGATCCGCCCTGGTCTCCACCGAAGGAGATGTCGACCTCACCGGCGGCGAGAGCCGCACCCGAACCCGACGACGAGCCTCCCGTCATGTGCGCAGGGTCGTGAGGGTTGAGGGGCCGACCGTAGTCGCCGGTGGAGCCGCCGTATGCCTTCCCGCCCGCCAGACCGTTCATGACGTTCTTCCCGGTGATCGTGCCACCGGCGGCGAGAACCCGGGACACGACCGTCGCGTCGAAGTCGGGGACGAACCCGTCGAGGGCGTACGTGCCGAAGGTGCACGGGATACCGGCGACAGCGGTGTGGTCCTTGTAGCTGACGGTCTTGCCGGCAAGGATTCCTTCAGGGGCACCCTCGATGCGGGTCTTCCACATCCAGACGTTGTACGGGTCTTCCTCGGCCGTGGGGCGATAGCCGGGGTTGCGGACGGAGAACGAGGAATCCGGAGCTCCCTCGTCGATGCGTTCGTGAAGGAACGAGTCGAAGGCGGAGAGTTGCTGAACGATCTGCGCTCGGTAGAGGGCGGCTTCATCGGGGCTGAGGGAGAATCCGAAGGACTCCGCCACCTCGATGACGTCATGGACAGTTGGATGGTCGAACACGGTGGTTCCTTTCTCGTGGGCGCGCTGGCCCAGGGGTGGGTTAGTAGGACTCGTTGACCTGGGGAGTGACGAGCGCTTCCCAGTCGATGGAGCGTTGGTAGGTCTGGGCAACCTGCAATAGGAGGGGGTCCTCGTACCGGCGCCCCACGAGCTGCAGACCGATCGGCAGACGACCGGACTTGCCGCACGGGAGGCTCAGCGCCGGATGCCCCGTGTAGTTGAAGGGCTGGCGGTTGCGGGGCGATGCCGTGCTCGCTGTTCGCAGAGCAGTGAGCGGCTCCTCCGCTGGGGCGACCCACCGTTCGGCACTGTTGGCGATGTCGGCAGAACGAGGACGTCGACCTGAGCGAATGCTGCATCGAATGCGGCGATCACGCCGCTCCGTACGTTGTGCGCCTTCGCGTAGACGGCTCCGTGGAAGTTTCGACGGCTGTACTCCGACACCATCAACGAGAGCTTGGTCCGCGCCGGGAGGGACCCTGCACCGTCGCGTTGCGCACGGCCGACGGCGACAACCATCCGGGTCGGATACTGGGTGCGGGAATAGGCTCCGAAAAAGCCGGCGTCGCGGATCGCACGGGAACCCTCGAGCCCGAGTGCAGCGGCAGCGCTGCGAGCAGTCACGTGTTCGGGAACCGAGATCCTGGATATCGCTGCACCGGCTCGCTGCAGCTCGTCGATCGCTTCCAGGACCGCATCGCGAACGTCAGGGTCGGTTTCGTCGTCGAACCCTTCTTCGAGCATCCCGATTCGCAGTCCGTCGACCCCGTCGTCGAGATGCGACAGCGCATCGATGCCAGTAGGCAGGGTGCGGTCCTGGCGGGGGTCGAGACCGTCGAAGCCGGCGACTGCCTGTAATGCGGCGGCAACATCCTCGACGTTACGAGCCATGGGGCCCACGTAGTCGATGCTCGGCTCGGAACCGAAGCCGACGCCGAAGTGACTGACGAGCCCGAAGGTGGGCTTCAGGCCGACAACGCCACACCATGAAGCGGGGCTGCGAATCGAGCCGCCCTGATCACCTCCGAACGAGATGTCGACCTCAGCGGCCGCAAGAGCAGCGCCCGAACCCGACGATGATCCTCCGGTCAGACATGCGGGATCGTGAGGGTTGAGAGGACGGCCGTAGTCTCCCGAAGAAGTGCCGTTGTAGCCCTTGACGCCAGCAAGTCCGTCCATGACGTTCTTCCCGGTGATCGTGCCACCGGCGGCCAGGACCCGCGACACGACGGTCGCATCAAAATCGGGAACGAAACCGTCCAGCGCATACGTGCCGAAGGTGCACGGAATCCCGGCGACTGCGGTGTGGTCCTTGAAGCTGACGGTCTTGCCGGTCAGGAGCCCATCCGGCGCACCCTCGATGTGGCACTTCCACAGCCACGCGTTGTACGGATCCTCCTCGACCGACGGCCGGTATCCTGGATCTCGATTCGGATGGCTGACCTCAGTGGGTGATTCGTCGAGACGCTCGTGCATGAAGGCATCGAAGGTCACGAGCTGGTCGATGATGGCCGCTCGGTAGGCGTCGACCTCAACGCTGTCGAGCGTGAAGCCGAAGGAACCGGCGAGCTCCAGGACATCGTTCGATGTTGGGTGGTGGAACATGGACGGGACCGTACGGAGCGGAGATTTCTCCCAGGCTGCGGGTCCGTCTCGGCCCAGTTACGCGTGTCGGAAGGTGCAGTCCAGGCGTCGCTGAACAGGTATCCCTGGCAATGAGCTGACGAGATCCGCTACCCCAACGCGACCAGTACGCGACAGCGGCCAGGTTCTGCGGACCGAAACCCAGCCACGACACCGTACGTTCGAAGCCGCCCGATGGTCCTCGTCGGCCAGCGTTCGATGCCCAGCCGGTCGATCTCGTCGTGAGCGCCACCTTGGTGATACCGGCCGCCTCGACGATGTCGAGGACGGGTCGTCCTGCCCGGTGTCGGCCATCGCCCGTCGCAGCGTCTCGGCCGACGGCGGGGTTCCGAGGCAGGAGAACTCGGGTTTCGCCGTCTGATCCAAAGGGGCCAGTACTGGAAGGACATTCGTCGCGTCCTGTTCTCCAGCTCCCGATACACGGTCTTTGCTCGGTTGGGCTCGGATGGCGTCACCGGTACCTCGCCGCCGATCAAACTGGCTGATCTCCTCGCCGACGTGCACCCGATGTTCGCTCCTCATGGTGATCTCGGGCACGACGAGCTGGTGGCGATGGGAACCGCAGCGACGATTTCCCAGTTATCGAGCATTGATTCCCGGCGACCGGTGACCAAGGAACTGACCGACGTGTTCGACAATGCGACGAACGTAGAGACCTCGGGCCTCGCTGAGGTAGCGCTACGAACGCGGTCTGTAGCGGAGGCCAGCCCTGGCTATAGCGGAACGCTTGTACCGGCCTCGACGGCTGCTGAGCCGAGCGTTGCGTGTCGTCCGCAAGGCCATGTCGAGCGGTTCATCGATGCGGAGGTTGCTACGCTCATGAGGCTTTGAACAGCCCAAACGCCTAGACATCGACCAGTTCGACAGTCCAGGGGGCGCGTGATCCGATTCTGCTCGGCGATGTCGGGACCAGCACCCCTCGTTTACGCTGGCTTGTGAGCCGGGGACAATCGCCGTTCGGCCCGGGTTGACATTGCGCTTTGCACGACTGGATCGCCCAATCGGTCCTCAGCCCTCGAGCAAGGCGGTGGGGACGTCGCTCGAGAGGACCGAGCCATGCCAGCGTGCTTCACGCCAACGTTCACCGTCACATTTCCAGACGATCCTCGTGATGCAGTCGAAACTTGCGACGAGATCGCCGACCGACAGCGACTGGCGAAACTCCAGGACCGAGAAGCCGAGCTCCGGCGTCTCGATGGCGTCGTAGGCGAGGATCTCGCTGTCGGTCGACGCCTTCATCATGTCGAGTTGGCCGAACAAGCCGTGGAACCAATCTTCCCATTCAGCCCGAGTGCGGATCGCCACATTGGTGCCATCTGGTGCAATGTCGACGATGCCGAAATCGTCGTCACACAGATCGGCGAGCACATCGAAGTCGTGGTCGCGTACGCCACGGAGGAGCCGGAGCGTCTCGTCGAAGAACGGCTTGGCCTGATGCTCTGGGTGGGCGAGATCGAGAGGCGACACCGGACCGAGGATGGTCATCGCCGGTTCCGTTCGATCAGATCGATCATCTTCTGGAGGCGGAGGAGTTCCTCGTTCCACCAGTCTGCCTCGACCACCGTGATGCCGGGAACGTTGGCCAGCAGGTCGTCGATCGTGGCGAGTGCGCCACGTTCGTGGTTGAGGAGGTTTCGTAGGTCGAGGAGTTGGTCGACGACGATCCGCCTCGACATGAGGCCCGACGAGAGCTGGGCCATCCAGCTGTCGATGAGTGCCTGCGCCGATTCGAGATCGCTTGCCATGGGAGCGGTGGAAATGGTCATGGTAAGACCATTGACCGCAGCCGGCGGCCGAAACATGCCGTTCGACACAGTACGGTCAGCACAGCGAGCGAAAGGGTTCGGGCGCGACGAGGCCGGCCCCACAGGACCGGCCTCGACGACGACGAGCATGGATCAGGCTGCGACAAGCACCTTGGGGGTTTCGCCCTCGTTGTCGGCGTCGTAGCCCTCTTCGACCGACTTCTGGCGAGCAATGGCGTAGAGCACGATGCCGAAGGCGGGCTTGGCGACCAGATCGGCGAGGCCGTAGCCCACCTGACGCATGACTTCGGTCGTGCCGTCCGACAGGCTCAGGTACGGGGCCAGGAAGGCCAGCGGGTAGACCATCCAGGTGACCACGATCGTGGTGCGCAGAACCGAGAATAGCTGGCGCACCCGCTCCGACTGTCGGCCGAGAGCCTCACCCATTTCGGCGTACAGCACATAGAGGAGGTAGAGGAAGGGAATGGTGCCGAGGATGAAGAAGATCCATTTGGCCGATGAGTCGGTCCCCGCCACTTCACCGGGATAGCCGAAGCCAACCATCAGAACGGCAGCACCCACCAACTTGACCAGCAATCGATTCTGCAACTTCTTGGCCAATGAGAGAACGATCACGAGCTCGGCGAGTAGCAGCGGAACGGTCAGCAGCCAGTCGGCGTATCGGTAGCCCTCGTTGAACGGTTCGTTGGTCGGGACGTAGCGCTCGCCGTCGAAGGCGAACGCATCGTGCCAGCTCCCGGTGATCCGGACGTAGTGATAGGCGGCAATGCCGACGACCAGCGTTGACAGCGTCAACGCCAGGCGGTGGCTCGGAGCAACTCGGTTACGAACCAGAAGGAAGCCGATCGCAGCTGCTCCCATTGCCGCAGTGACGAGTGAGAAGACATTGAAGACGAGGTTGAACTGACCCTCGCTCAGGGTGAAATCGATGGCTGCCAACATGGCAAGCGTCTCCTTGGTTCGGGTGGCCGTCAAATGACCACGTCAAAACTGTTGACCGTTGTGGCGACCGTCAAACCATCGGGGATGTGCTCTGCGACACATGGCAGTCCAGGAGTTGCGCAAATGAGCTATGCCGCCGGATCATGATGAGCGGTGAACCATGATCTGTCCGGCATCACTGGTGCCGTCCGAAGCGAAGAGCTTCCGCTGCTTCTGTTGGCCGCGCTCGAGCAGACGCGTTCACCAGCCTGCATCACTACGGCTGATCTGGACCGGCCAGGTCCGACGATCGTCTACGTGAATCCCGCGTACTGCCGTATGACCGGTCGCGATCGCGAGATCGTGATCGGGTCGACACCGCGGATCATGCAGGGACCTCTATCCGACCGGGCTGAACTCGATCGCCTTCGGTCCGAACTCGAAGCCGGGCGTCCGTTCGAAGGCGAGACGGTCAACTACCGGATCGATGGAGCGCCGTTCATCATCAATTGGCGGATCGACCACGTTCGCAACACCGCAGGCGAGACCACGCACTACGTCGCCACCCAGGAAGACGTCACGCATCGCCGGCGAACCGATCGACTCCTGGCCGCCGAACAGCGTCTCGACGATGCGCTCACCGATGCGTTGACGGCCCCCAACGGTGCTATCGGATCGCTTGGGCCGCTGGTCGAGGCCATCGCGGCCGGGGCGCAGTCGATCGCCACCATGGGTTCGGCATCGGTGTTGGTGAGTGTCGACGAACACGCCCATCGGTTTCCACTGCACCGCGACATCTCGGGTGGCCGATCGGTCGGATTCCCCTTCACCCGGCCCCAGACCCGCCTGAGTGGGATGCTGGAGATCGAAGGCCTGTCGCCAGCCGAGGAGGCCTTCCTCGATCGTGATGGATTGACGCGTTTCGCCAACCGCGCTTCCGTCGTACTCGCCGCCTTCGTCGAATACGAGCGCCAGCGCTCGACGGCACTTCGACTCCAAAGCGACCTGCTGCCCACCGATGCACTCTGGGCCCCTGGGTTCGAGATCGTCACCGAGTACCTGCCGGGAGCCTTCGATGTTCCGGTTGGTGGTGATTGGTATGACGTGGCGGTCAGCGCGAACTTCGTCGTCTTCTCAGTTGGTGACGTCAGCGGGAACGGCGTCGACGCAGCAGCGTTGATGGGGCGGCTGCGGCTGCTGGCCTCGGTCGAGTTCGCACGCGAGACCTCGGGTGAAGCGGTGTTGGCCGTCTTGGATGGCATCTGCGCAGCCGAGGGCCGTATGGCGACCATGATCGTCGTGCAGGCCCACCGGCCGACCGGTCGGCTCGTGGTCTGGTCGGCCGGGCATCTCCCGCCCTTCGTGATGCGCGGTTCGGATGCAACTGCCCTCGATCTGCAACCGGCGCCGCCGCTCGGCTTCATGTCGGGTCACGACCCCACGGCGACCGAGCTGGTGCTGGACCCCGGACACCGTCTGCTTCTCTACACCGATGGGCTCATCGAGCGTCGCGACGAGTCGCTCGACATCGGCCTCGACCGACTCGGTCGGTCCCTCGGTGTCGACATCGGTCTCGCCGGCATGGTCAAAGGGCTGACCGACGGCCTCCCCGACCGTGTAGAGGACGACATCGCCATCCTGGCAATCCGTCGGATAGGTGAGGACACCGAGTCCGCCAGTTGATTCGTCACCGTGATCGAACGAACCGCTAGCGTGCTTCTATGGCCGCCGAGCTCCACGTCTCCCAGCACGAGGGCGATCCCGCACTCCTCATCGTCGCCGGCGAACTCGACACGCATACGGCTCCCGATCTCGACAAGCGGCTCGAACTCGTCGAAGCGGGTACCGACCTGGTGCTCGACCTGACAGCGACGAGCTTCGTTTCCTCGGCGGGTCTGAGCTGCATGCTGAAGGCACAGCGTCGGCTCAATGCGAGCGGGGGCTCGATGGTCGTCCGGTCGCCGCCGCCAGCGGTGATGCGATTGATCGAACTGTCCGGTCTGCAGGATCTCCTCGAGCTCAGCTGAGATCGATCGATGCACGGATGAGCGTGAAACCCCCGTCATCGCTGATTTCGATCTCGTGACAGATGGAGCGCACGATTCGCAGACCACGTCCCCGATCGCCCTCATCGAGGACACCCCAGAGCGAGACGTGGGGAACTGCCCCTGCCGCACCCTGGTTGCCGATCTCGATCACGACGACCGTCGGCATCACCACGATGTGCAAGACGATCGAATCCGCCTTGCTGTGGTCGATGACATTCGAGGCAAGTTCGGTCACGACAACGGCCGAGTCCTCGATGATCTCGTCGCAGCGGTCGACTCCGACGAGGGCGGTCTTGAGCCAGTCTGTCGACTCGATGCGGGCATCGGACAAATGACGATGGTCGGCCGGGAATTCCAACGTGTACGACGCATCATCCGATTTCATCGACGTCATTCTTGCCCGACAGGGCCGAAGTCAAACGAACGACGGTCACAACGACCTCATGCACGAGCAGGAGCACCGTGTCCTCACCAAACAAACGCAACCACGTCGCCGTGTCGATACCAGCCCGAACGGAGTTCCTTCATCTCCTGCGCCTGAACATTGCGGGCATCGCTGCCGACACGTTCAGCATCGACGAGATCGAGGACCTGAAGATCGCCATCGAAGAGTGCGCAGCGCTGGTGCTGGCCCTTCCAGAGGCCGGTGATCATCTCGAGGTCCGTTTCGATCTGAGCGACGACCGGCTGGTCGTCACCGGCGAGCGTCCATGGTCGGTGGTGGGGGTCATCGATCCGGGCGAATTCCTTCCGACGATCCTCGACGCGATGGTCGATCGCCACGCTCTCCAATCCGACCGAGATGCAGCCCGATTCGTGTTCGAGAAGACGCGCCGTGAGCGATGACGCCATCGATGCTCGGTTCGTCACACTCACACGAACGGGTGACCGACGCCTACGAAACGAGCTGGTCGAGGACAACCGGGGTCTCGCCTTTGCCTTCGCTCGCCGCTATCGCAACCGCGGCGTCCCCGCCGACGACCTGGATCAGATCGCGCTCGAGGGTCTCGTCCGTGCGGTCGATCGATTCGACCCTGGCCGTCAGATCCGGTTCTCGACGTTCGCAGCGCGAACCATCGAGGGTGATCTGAAGCAGTACTTCCGAGACAAGACATGGGATGTGCAAGTTCCACGGAGTGTTCGGCAGCTGGCGACGACCGTCCGGGCGGCGAGCAGTGAGATGACCCAACAACTCGGCCGTTCGCCGACCCCGGGGGAGGTTGCGACCGACCTCGGTCTTGATGTGGCCGACGTGACCATGGCACTCGAAGCCTTCTCCGCGTATCGCATCGAGCCGATCGATACCCCTGGACGCCCCGAGGTGATCGCCTCCGGGGCCGACCTCGAACGTGTCGATGCACGAATCGTCGCCCCGTCATTGCTCGAACGCCTGCCCGACGACGAGCGGACGGTGGTGGAGCTCCGGTTCTACGGTGGGTTGTCGCAGAGCGACATCGCCGAGCGTGTGGGTGTCAGCCAGATGCAGGTGTCGCGAATGCTGCGCAAGGCGTTGGACCGGCTGAGGACCGATCTGGAGCCCTGATCCGCCTTCGACGCCGTCGGGTTGGTGAAGAAGAGGCAGAGGACGGGTCCGGAGGCGGTGACGAATCCATCGGTGGCTGCGCGGTCGATGAGGTTTCGACGGACCTGGTCTCTCACCTGTGATCCAACGAGGAGCGATTGTCCTCGGCCGCATCCGCTTGGCCTCCTGGCACGAATCACTGCATGTCGTTCCAATCATCGGAGGATTCCAAATGCCCGCCCTTCCTCAAGCGCTTCGGTTGAAGCTCCCGTTCATGATTGCGGGGTTTGCTTCGTTCTTGTTCTCCGTTTGGTTGTATTTCGTGCAGGACGAAACGACGGCGGGGATCTTCGT
>JBBQUN010000047.1:0-22767 GCA_038212405.1 Acidimicrobiales bacterium
TGGCTGCCTCAGCAGCGATGATGGCCCTGCGACCAGCGGCTGCTGAGGCTTCGATCGCCTCGCCGTTCTCGATTGCTTCGAGAACGTGCATCGCAATATCGGCAACGCGCATTTGGTCTTCTTCGACGCCGTGACCCTTCACCCCGTCGTCCATCATCACGTAGCAGAACGGACAGGCCGTGGCGACGCGGCTTGCCCCGGTGGCGATGAGCTCACGCGAGCGCTCGTCATTGACCTTGGTTCCGATGTCTTCTTCCATCCACATGCGAGCGCCGCCGGCGCCGCAGCACATACCCTTCGTGCCGTTGCGACCGGCCTCGACGATTTGTACGCCCTTGAGCGAGCCGATCACGTTGCGAGGGGCAAGGTAGACGTCGTTGTGGCGGCCGAGGTAGCAGCTGTCGTGGTAAACGATCCGCTCTTCGAGGGTGGCTGACTCGACGTCGAGCTTGCCCTGATCGATCAGCCATTCGAGGAACTGACTGTGGTGCACGACCTCGTAGTGGCCGCCCAGCTGTGGATACTCGTTCTGCAGGGTGTTGAAACAGTGCGGGCACTGGGTGATGATCTTTTTCACCGCCATGGTGTCGAGCGTCGCGATGTTCTGCTTTGCCAGCATCTGGAAGATGTACTCGTTGCCGGAGCGGCGAGCGGGATCGCCGGTGCAGAGTTCGGCCGGGCCGAGAATGGCGTAGTCGATGCCCGAGCGATCGAGCAGCTTCGACATGGCCTGGGTGACCTTCTGGTTCTTGTCATCGAAGCTGCCGGCGCAGCCGACCCAGTAGAGGTACTCGTGGTCGAGGATTTCGGTGCCATCGACGATGGGGATGTCGAGGTTCTTGGCCCAGTCGGCCCGAGTGCTCTGGCTGATGCCCCACGGGTTGTTCGAGTTCTCCATGGAACGGAACGCCGAGCCGAGCTCGGTCGGGAAGTCGGATTCCATGAGGGTCAGGTAACGGCGCATGTCGAGGATCTTGTCGAGGATCTCGATGTTGACCGGACAGATCTCGTCGCACGCCTTGCAGCTGGTGCAGGCCCAGACTTCTTCGGTGGTGACTCGCTCGAAGATCCAGTCAGCCTTGACCTGGATCTCGGCGTCGACACCGATGGGCGGCGAGACGGCAGGATCACCGGTGCGGGCCATGACTTCGCCGGTCTTGAGCACGATCTCACGGGGATCGAGCGGCTTGCCGGTGGCGTTGGCCGGGCAGACTGAGGTGCAGCGACCGCACATGGTGCAGGCGTCGGTGTCGAGTAACTGCTTCCACGTGAAGCTGCCGATGGTGGAAGCGCCGAACGTCTCGAGGCCCGTACTCTCGAGATCGGGCATTGCCTTCATTGCACCCTTTGGACGCTCACGGTCCTTCAGATACATGTTGAGCGGCGAGGTGAACATGTGGCGCAACATGGTTCCGGGGATGATCCCGAGGAACACGATGAAGGTGATGACGTGGGCGATCCACCAACCCTGGTGCCATCCCGACAGGTTGCCGAGGGGTTCGACTGCGAGCGAGAGCGGGTATCCAATGACACTCCACTTCTCGAACTCGGGCTGGTCCTGCAAGGCGATACGGAAGGCCTCGGCACCGAAACCGGTGACACCGATCGACAGCAGCGTGAGGTTGATGACCAGATGTTCAGGACGGGACTTGACCGCAATGCGGTACGGGCGCCAACGGCGAGGGCCATAGCGACGAACCATGGCGATCACCATGCCGAGCACGAAACCGGCGCCGGCGAGATCGCCGACCAGGGCGTAGCCCTTGTAGACGTCACCGTTGAGGAACTTCATGCTCTCGGGAACCTGGTGGTTGATCTCGAGCACCGTGGTGACGGCCAACAGGATCATGAAGTTGAAATAGATGAGACTGTGCATGATGCCGGCGCCCGGCTCACGCATGAGGGTCTGCATGTAGACGCCAGCTCGGAAGTCACCGAGGCGCGCTTTGATGTTCTTCGGCGTGGTCGCCCGATTGTCAGGTGCCCCTCGCTCCCAGTTCTTGACCCGGTAGCTCATCTGCAGCGTCGCCCACACGAGCATCACGGGGATGATCGTGTAGAACGCCAGCTTCAGCGGGCCGGGAACATTCAGGAAGACCTCACGCTGGATCTCTGAATCGTCGTGGAATTGGAAGACCGCGGCTGCAACGCCCGACAGGGCAGTCACCACGGCAATACCGATCCCGACGCTCAGCCATAGGTGGCGAGCGCGAGGCGCACCGCTGCTGGGCGTTTTGGTTTGAAGTTCTTCACTCAGAGGTGCATCCATAACGCCGTAGACGGTAGTGGTTCGCGGGCCCTGGCGAGTAGCTGCGAGCCGCAATTCCCTCGATCGTCGTTTGCGGCAACACGCGATTCGGTCGAGCGATGATGTCTCGAGGCGTCGCGGGCAGGGCCAGACGCGTAGGTAGCGACGCCTTCATGTTGATGAAACAACGGCGAAACGTTCGCTTCGTAGGTTCGGCCAATGGATGTGGCAATGGTCAACTGGCCGGACGAAGAGCAGCGGAGGCTCGACCTTCGTGAACGGGGGCGAGCTCGACTGCTGCTGGTCAAGTCCGAGGCCCCTGCCCCGATCGCGTCTGACGCACTCGAGGATTGGATTCGGCTTCCTGCCGACGAACACGACATGCGGGCCAGGATCGAAGGGCTGACCCTCCGAGCCGGTTTGACCCAGCGTGCAGCGCTTCGACTCGATGAGGACGGACTGCTTCATCACGGTGAGGTTTGGGTCGCATTGCCAACCATCGAAGGCCGCCTGGTGACCGCTCTGATGAACAAGGTCGGAACGGTCGTTGGGCGCGAAGTGCTCGTGAAGGCCGGCTGGCCCGGTGAGGTGCCGAATCGCAATGTGCTCGATGTGCACATCCTCCGTCTACGCCGTCGCCTCGAACCGATCGGGCTCTCGATCCGGACCGTTCGATCGAGGGGGTACGTCCTGGAGGGATGAACGCTCGAAGGACTCACTGCATGTCAGAAATGCGAAAGGTTGACGTCGCCTGCACGTAACCCAAGGCGAATCTTTCGGAAATCCATCATCCGTAACGTCGAAGACAGCACACCAAAAGCAAGCGCAAGCCCGAGAAAAAAGAACCGGCTCACAACCGGGGGTCGACCCGCAGCTGCGGAGACACCACATCGGGTCGAACCAATCGAAGTGGAGAATCAATGAGACGAAAAGTTGTAGCCGTAAGCCTGGTAGCGATGTTGGGGTCGCTGCTGTTGGCCAACCCAGCAGTGGCCCAGGACGCCTACGAGCCGACCATTCAAGACTTCTTGGACAATACGTGGATCGTCATCGCTGCGGCCTTGGTCCTGTTCATGCAGGCTGGGTTCGCCTTGGTCGAGGCGGGACTCACCCGGGCAAAGAACGTCGCCAACATCATGATGAAGAACCTGATGGACATGGCCATCGCCTTCATCGCCTTCTGGGCAGTGGGATACGCGTTTGCCTACGGAAGTGACGCCGGTGGCTTCATCGGTACCGATCTCTTCTTCCTCCAGGACAGCTCGACGTATGAGGGTGGCCTGACGCTCTCGACGAACTTCATCTTCCAGGTCGCCTTCGCCGGCGCCGCCGCCACCATCGCCTCCGGTGCCATGGCAGAGCGGACGAAGTTCTACAGCTACGCCGTGTTCAGCCTCGTGATGTCGGCCTTCATCTATCCGGTGGTCGTCCACTTCTTCTGGGGTGGCGGCATCATCGCTGACCTCCAGATCGGCAACGCCAAGTTCGGTGACTTTGCCGGCTCGACGATCGTGCACTCAGCGGGCGGTTGGGCAGCACTCATGGGTGCCATCTTCCTCGGCCCACGTATCGGCAAGTACGGTCCCGACGGTTCGGTTCGCCCGATCATCGGTCACTCGATGCCGCTGGTCATCACCGGTGTCTTCATCCTCTTCATTGGTTGGTTCGGTTTCAACGGTGGCTCAGAACTCGCCGCTGACCTCTATGTTGCTGACATCGCGGTGACGACCGGTCTTGCGGCCTCTGCCGGTGCCATCGGCGCCGTGCTGGCCATCGCGTTCAAGTCGGGCAAACCCGACGTTGGCATGGCCGGCAATGGTCTGCTCGCCGGTTTGGTGTCCATCACCGCTGGAACGGGCACGATCACACCGCTTGGCGCTGTCATCACCGGTTTCCTCGGTGGTGTCCTCGTGGTCCTCTCCGTGCTCTTCATCGACAACAAGCTGAAGATCGACGATCCGGTCGGCGCCATTTCGGTGCACGGCGTCTGCGGTGTCTGGGGCACCCTCGCTGTTGGACTCTTCGCCCACCACGGCGACGCCTTTGTCGACGCTGCCTTCCCACTCGAAGACGGCACCGAGTACACCTCGTCCGGGCTCTTCTACGGTGGCGGTGTCAATCAGCTCATCGTGCAGCTGCTCGGCATCCTCATCGTTGCTGCCTGGGTCCTGGTGACCACGGGTCTTCTCTTCGCCGCCATCAAGGCCACGATTGGCTTGCGAGTCTCGGCGGAAGAAGAGATGGAAGGACTAGACATCCTCGAACACGGCGCTCCAGGCTACGGTCCTGATGTGTCGGTCCTGGCCTGAGAGAAGAGAGAACCAATGCAACTCATTACCGCAGTCATCAAACCGCACATGCTCGACGAGGTGAAGGAAGCCCTGCGGGGCGTCGGCATCTCTGGCATGACAGCAACCGAGGTGAAGGGGTTCGGCCGCCAAGGTGGCCACACCGAAACCTACCGGGGTGCTGAATATCAAGTCGATTTCGTGCCAAAGGTCAAGCTCGAGATCGTGGTCGATAGCCAAGACGTTGGGAAGGTGACCGAGGCCATCACCGCAGCAGCACAGACGGGCAAGATCGGCGACGGCAAGATCTGGGTCACCCCGGTCGACACGCTGATCCGGATTCGAACAGGTGAACTCAACGCCGACGCTGTCTGATAGGCGCTGTTCGAACGGTCCGCTCTGAACGGTCCGCTCTGAACGAGGCGACCTGAGGCACACCGTCTGATCGAGCCGCTTGGCTCGGCCGGGCAACTGACCACATCACGCAATTTGCTGTGAAAAAGAGGAGCGGCGATCTTCGGGTTGCCGCTCCTCTGGCGTTTCCGCGCAACCTCCTCACCACGGAGTTCACCCGTTCCTGCACTTCTCCTAGGTCGTTCGACCTGCCCCGCCCTTGTTGACCTAGGCCATATGGCCTAGCTTGTCGGTAGCTGTTTCTGCGTGTGGAAAGGAGGCGACTATGCGTGAAGGAGTTAGCTGGTTCTAGCCACTGGCATCGGGTGGGGAGCCCACTGAGGGCTCCCCACCCCTCACCAGTTGCCTGGGTCAGTGCCCCAAATCCGGCGTCGCCGCCGTTGTTGGGCAATGATCGAGGACGTGTCTGGTGCGAAGCACCGCGATGGCGCCGAGCGAGGCCGTCGTCGTGACGAGCATCGCGAGCGCCGCCGTTTGTTTGGATCCGACCAACTCGGCTCCGAAGCCGCCGATCGCGGCGCCAAGGCTCGTTGCCAGGAACACCAAGGCCTGGAGCACGCCGAACGTGCCCGCTCGAATGTGGCTGGGGATGCGACGGCCGACGGCAATGTTCGCCGCAGTGGCAAAGGTGAAGACCAGGCCGACGAGCGCGTAGCCAACGAACGCCGATGCCTCGGTGCGCGCGGTCCCAAGGAGCAGCGCGGCGGGGACGGAGGCCACGAGCGCCAAGAACAGTCCCTGTTCGAGAATATCGTGATCGTCGCCATCGGTCTCGAGGTTCATGATCGACAACAGCGTGGCAGCCGGTACGACGGCGGCGAGCAGACCAGTCGCAGCCTTTCCCAACCCGACGACGTCGCTTCCATAGACCACGGCCTGGCTTTCCACCGTCATTGCGCTGGCCACGGTCAAGAAGGTGGTGGCAACGGCAACGAGTGAAAGCCGGTCGTTGGCAAGGAAGCTCCAAGCCTGCCTGATGCTCGGCGAGGTCGCTGAACGCTTGCTCGTTGTCCGGGTTCGGATTCGGCTGATCAGGAGCGCTGAGAGCAAGAAGGTCGCTCCGTTCAGCGCGAGGGCGCCCGACGGGCTGAAGACCGCAGCCAACGCACCACCGACGGCGAAGCCGCCGAGTTGCGCGGCCTGGTTGATCGCATTCGACACTTGGATGGCGGCTGGGTAGTCCTCATTCGGCACGAGGTCGAGCACCATTGCGGACCGGTTGGCTTCGAAGACGGGGTCAATCGTGGCTGCCAGTGCGATCAGCACGATGAGGACCGGTAGGGAGAGTTCGAAGAATCCGATCGTCACGAAGATGGCGCCCCGCAGGGTGTCGCAACCCATCAGGAGGCGCCGCCGATCGACTCGGTCACCTTGTGTTGCGAGCCATTGACCAGGGCCAAGCCAAGGCAACGCCAGCACCATTGCGACCAATCCGACGGCTTTCGCGTCGCCGGTACGTTCGAACACGAGGAGTGAGAGCGCAAGTCGGGCAGCCCAATCGCCGAGCTGCGAGGCAATCGATGCCGCGACGAGTGTCCGGAAGTCCCGGCTTTGAGGCACTCTCATGAACCGAGGACCCTAGCCCTCAGGGGCGCCATCGTTGTCTCAGCAGCACGACGATTGCGGTCGGAACAGACGGCCATCGAATGGCCGGAGAGGTCAACCGGTGGCGAGGGAGGCGAGCAGAGCGAGCTGCTCGGCCGAGGGAGCGCTGGCGACCGCGCTTCGGTAGTTCGCTGTTCCCACCTGCCAGGCGGCGAATGACTCTGCGAAGTCGCCGGCACCCGTCGAGAAGTCGGTCACGCCGCTGCCTGGCCACCATTGCACGGCCTCGATCCCGCGCGCCGTTGCCCACGACGAGCGATCCTCGCCGGTGTTGAGGGTCACATCGACCGCATGACCGAGTTCGTGGGCGATGACATGAGCCAGAAGCGCATCGCTCATGTCGTCTCGGACGAAGATCTCGATTCGCTGTTCGTCGACGTAGGTGTAGCCGAACACGCCGGACCGGCCAGCGGTGAAGATGACTGACCAGGCTGGGAGCCGAGATCGCCAGTCGTAGCTGATTTGGGCAAGCGCCTGGCGGCCGCGAGCATCGGGAGAATCCGGAGGCGCTGTCGGAGGCGCTGTCGGAGGCGCTGTCGGAGGTGCTGTCGTGGTCGGAGGTGCTGTCGTAGCGGTGCTGGGCGGCACCATCGAGGCTGTGGTCGGCGTCGCCGCAGTTGTAGCCGCATCATCAGGCGACGAGGTGGTCGTCTGCTCGGTGCCAAGAACCTCGACTGCCGGCTCGGTCGTTGGTGCCGAGGAGAGACGAGGTTCGATCGAAGCGTCGATTCTGAAGTTGAACGATCCCGCGACCGGCGGGGCACTGGTGTTTGGGCGTGTCGCTGGGTTGGCCGAAAGCGAATCGACCGCCGCGCTGATCGATTGCTGGCCGCCCGCCTTGGACGCGACCGTTGCTGGTTCGGTCCGTGACCACGCTGACGCGGTGAGGACGACCACCAACGTCAGTGCGGTCGCCGCAACACGCCGCTGCCCAAGGTGCCTCTCCACGGCCTCTCAGACTAGTGACGCGCCGACGTCGATGGGAGGGCAAATCATCCTCTCGGACGGAGGTCCTACACTCGACCCGATCAACGAAAGGTGAGGTCACCCATGTCACGCTCGCTCGAACCGCTGGCCACGTTCTCGCACCGGCCCGGTCCGCTACTCATCGTCGTTGCCGATGGGGTAGGCGTTGCGCCCGACGCCCCAAGCAATGCGGTCACAACGGCACCAACGCCCACGTTCGATGCACTGATGACGTCAGCGCTGTCGACGACGCTGCTTGCTCATGGTCCTGCGGTTGGCTTGCCGAGCGACGATGACATGGGCAACTCCGAGGTTGGCCACAATGCGCTTGGTGCTGGCCGGATCTTCGACCAGGGCGCGAAGCTCGTCAACCGGGCCTTGGCTGATGGCTCGATCTACGAAACGCCCGTGTGGAAACAGGTCGTTGAGCACGGGAAGGCGAACACGCTGCACTTCATCGGCCTGCATTCCGACGGCGGCGTCCATTCCACCACCGCGCACCTCTACCAGCTCCTCGAACATGCCGCCGACGAGGGCGTCATGCGAGTGCGTCTGCATCTTCTGCTCGACGGTCGAGATGTTGGTGCTCGCTCTGCACTCGGCTACATCGCTCAGACGGAGCAGGTGCTCTCGAAGATCAACGAGCGGCATCGCTCGCCACAAGGCTCGAATTGGCCAGGAGCCGACTACCGCATTGCCTCTGGTGGTGGGCGAATGACGATCACCATGGACCGCTACGAGGCCGACTGGGACATGGTCGAGCGGGGCTATCAGTGCCACACCCATGGCGTTGGTCGACCGTTCGCCTCGGCCACCGAGGCAGTCGCAACCATGTACGCAGAGAGCGAGGCGGGCGATCAGTACCTCGACAGTTTCGTGATCACGGGCCCTGGTCGCCCTGGTGAGCCGGTTGGCGTGATGCACGACGGTGATGCGGTGGTGTTGTTCAACTACCGGGGTGACCGTGCGATCGAGATCTCCCGAGCCTACGAAGAGGTCGACTTCGACGGGTTCGATCGCGGTGAGCACCCGGTGGTGTATTTCGCCGGGATGCTCCAGTACGACGGTGATGCGTTGGTGCCAAAGCACTATCTGGTGGATCCGCCGACGATTGATCGCACCATGGGCGAGTTCTTGTCTGCCGCTGGGCTTCGGAGCTTCGCGATCTCTGAAACGCAGAAGTTTGGGCACGTCACCTATTTCTGGAACGGCAACAAGTCTGGCTACATCGACCCTGCACTCGAGACCTACGTCGAGATTCCCTCTGACAACGTCGAGTTCAACACCACCCCTGGCATGAAACTCCGCGAGATCACCGATCGCACGATCGAACTCTTGCGTAGCGGCGACTTCGATACGGGACGGTTGAACTTTCCCAACGGCGACATGGTCGGCCATACGGGCGATCTCGCCGCCACGGTTGCGGCCATGGTCATTCTCGATGCTTGCCTCGCTGACCTGGTGGCAGTGATCGACGAACTTGGTGGCGTGCTCGTCTTCACCGCTGACCATGGCAACGCCGACATCATGTACACCGAGTCGGGCGGCACGCGTTCACCAAAGACGTCGCACACGCTGAGCCCTGTTCCGTTCGCGATTCATGACGCCCGCTACGGCGGGGAGTATGTCCTGGCGGCCCCGGAACGAGCTGGACTGTCGAACGTGGCGGCCACGGTTTTCAACTTGCTCGGTTTCGAGGCGCCAGACGACTACGACCAGAGTCTGATCTCGTTCGTCGTGTAGCAATCGGGGTGCGTTCCCCGAGCGTTGTGCATAGCTGTTCGTGAATCTCGGCTCACCCCTTGCGAGTGGGCCGAGACGCGTCCGCTGCAGTACGCTCGTGCATGGTTGACAAACGTCACACGATAAAAGTTGATAATGTGACACTCAAGTTTGTACACTTGTCGGAGTCAGGTTGCTAGGCTTGCTCCCGTAGCGCTCCAGCAGCCCTTCATTCCTCCCCTACACCCACTGGTCCCGATAGCGGGCCAAGCAGAAAGAGAGTCAAGATGGCAAAGGCAGTTGGCATTGACCTCGGAACCACCAACTCCGTCGTCGCCGTGCTCGAAGCAGGCGACCCTGTGGTCATCCCCAATTCAGAAGGCGCTCGTACCACTCCTTCAGTGGTGGCCTTCGCAAAGGACGGCGGTGAGGTACTGGTCGGCGAAGTCGCCAAGCGTCAGGCCATCACCAACCCCGACCGCACGATCCGGTCCGTCAAGCGCCACATGGGCACGAACTGGAGCACCGACATCGACGGCAAGAAGTACACCTCGCAAGAGATCAGCGCCCGCACGCTGATGAAGCTCAAGCGAGACGCTGAGGCGTATCTCGGCGACACCGTTACCCAGGCGGTCATCACCGTCCCCGCCTACTTCGACGATGCCCAGCGGACCGCCACCAAGGAGGCAGGCCAGATCGCCGGCCTCGAGGTGCTTCGCATCATCAATGAGCCAACCGCTGCGGCGCTGGCCTATGGCCTCGACAAAGAAGGCGAAGACCAGACGATCCTCGTGTTCGACCTCGGTGGTGGCACCTTCGACGTCTCCGTCCTCGAGATCGGTGACGGCGTCTTCGAAGTGAAGAGCACCTCCGGCGATACCGAACTCGGTGGCGACGACTGGGACTCCGCCGTCATCGACTGGCTCGTCAGTCAGTTCAAGAATGCCCACGGCGTCGACCTCGGGGCCGACAAGATGGCAGCACAGCGACTCAAGGAAGCCGCCGAGAAGGCCAAGATCGAGCTGTCGACCACCCAGTCGACGTCGATCAATCTTCCCTTCGTCACCGCAACTGCCGATGGTCCTCTCCACCTCGAGGAGACCCTCAGTCGCTCGAAGTTCCAAGAGCTCACCTCGGATCTGCTGCAACGAGTCCGCAAGCCGTTCGAAGCCGCCATCAAAGACGCCGGGCTCAAGCAGTCTGACATCGACCACGTGGTGATGGTCGGCGGCTCCACCCGTATGCCTGCGGTCACCGAACTTGTCGAGTCCATGACCGGCAAGGAAGCCAACAAGACGGTCAACCCAGACGAGGTCGTTGCTATTGGCGCTGCCGTCCAGGCCGGCGTGCTCAAGGGCGATGTCAAAGACATTCTTCTTCTCGACGTCACCCCGCTCTCGCTTGGAATCGAGACCAAGGGTTCGGTGATGCACAAGCTCATCGAGCGCAACACCACCATCCCCACTCGCCGCACCGAGACCTTCACCACGGCCGACGACAACCAGCCATCGGTAGAGATCCACGTCCTCCAGGGCGAGCGGGAAATGGCAAGTGCCAACAAGACACTCGGCAAGTTCCAGCTCGTCGAGCTGCCTCCTGCCCCTCGTGGCATTCCGCAGATCGAGGTCACCTTCGACATCGACGCCAACGGCATCGTCCATGTGTCGGCGAAGGACCGGGCAACCAGCAAGGAACAGTCCATCACCATCACCGGGCAGTCGACGCTGTCCAAGGACGACATCGAGCAGATGGTGAAAGATGCCGAGGCGCACGCCGAGGAAGACAAGAAGATCCGTGAAGAGGCCGAAGTTCGCAACGGCGCCGACTCGCTGGTCTACCAGACCGAGAAACTCGTCCGTGAACAGGGCGACAAGCTCGATGATGCCGAGAAGTCGGCTGTGGAAGAGGCGCTCGTCGAGCTCAAGACAGCCATGGCTGGCGACGACATCGAGGCCATCAAGGATGGCACCGAGAAGCTCATGACCGCCAGCCAGACCGTCTCCACCAAGCTCTACGAGCAAGCGGCGGCGGAAGCCGATCCGAACGCAGCCACCGGTGGGGCACCTGATGACGACGAGGTCGTCGACGCCGAGATCATCGACGAGGACGAGTCGTGACCGACCCTACCCACGACGATCTCACGACGCAGGCCGCGCCAACCGAGGGGGCCGACGCCGACCCAACGGTCGAGGCACCCGATGCTGCGGGATCCGACGCCACTGACGCAGAGGCAGGTGAAGCTGCTGACATCACGGTGGAGGATCTCGTTGCCAACCTCGAAACGGTGACCGCTGATCGCGACGCCTACCTCGACGGTCTGCGTCGTCTGCAAGCCGAGTTCGAGAACTACCGCAAGGCAGTGGCCAAGCGAGAGCTCGATGCTCGCGAGCGGGCAAATGAGTCGCTCGTCTCCGAGCTACTCCCAGTCCTCGACGCCTGTGACGGCGCCGTTGCCAACGGCGCCGCCGATGTCGGCCCTGTCCGCCATTCGCTGCTCGAGATTCTGGCAAAACAGGGTCTCGAGCGAATCGAAGAAGCGGGCGCTCCGTTTGACCCCGAGCAGCACGAAGCCGTGATACACGAACCTTCAGACGACGATTCCGGACCTCACGTTTCCCAGCTCTTACGAGTTGGCTATCGCTGGAAGGGTCGAACGGTTCGACCAGCCATGGTCCAGGTAAAAGGGTGAGCGTCGGTCGCTCACCAACGGCGCAATGCTTCGCATTGCGCCGGCCGGTGGCTTCGCTCGTCAGCCACTGATTGGCTGGGGTCGGGAGTCACCGACCCCAGCCCGGCAACAACGGATTTGGAAAGGAGGGTTGGATGCCCCCGCAGCAAGAATGGATCGAGAAAGATTTCTACAAGATCTTGGGTGTGTCATCTGATGCCTCCGAAAAAGACATCACCAAGGCGTATCGTAAGCTCGCCCGTGAATTCCACCCCGACAAGAACCCCGGCGACATCAAAGCCGAGAACCGGTTCAAGGAAATCTCCGGTGCTTACGATGTGATCAACGATCCGAAGAAGCGTGCCGAGTACGACGAACTCCGTCGCCTCGGCCCTGCGGCTGGTGGATTCGGTGGTCGAGGGTTCGGGGGAACGCAAGGCACACCTGGTGGAACGAACTTCGATGTTGGTGACCTCGGCGATCTCCTCGGTGGACTGTTCGGGAACCGATCCCGCGCTCCCGGAGCGGGTGCAGCAACTGGCCCTATCCGAGGCAGCGACCTCGAAGCAGAACTCCACCTGAGTTTCGCTGACGCACTTGCCGGCATCACCACGTCGGTGCACCTCACCTCTGAGGCGCCGTGCAGTACCTGTCGCGGGTCTGGTGCCAAACCCGGCACCGTGCCAAGTACTTGCGGCCAATGCGCCGGACGAGGCGTTCTCGATGACAATCAAGGTCTCTTCTCGTTCAGCCAACCCTGCCCGTCTTGTGGTGGTCGTGGGCGTGTCATCAAAGACCCATGTCCCACGTGTTTCGGGAATGGCATGGAACGTCGGCCCCGTCAGGTGAAGGTCCGAGTACCTGCTGGAGTCAAAGACGCCCAGCGCATCAAGCTCAAAGGTCGCGGCACGCCTGGCCGCAATGGTGGTGCAGCAGGCGATCTGTTCGTACTGGTCAAGGTGGCTGAGCACGAAGTGTTCGGCCGTCGTGGCGATCACCTCACCATCAACGTGCCAGTGACCTACACCGAGGCAGCGCTCGGAGCGAAGATCGCCATTCCCACGATGGACGGTGGTGCGGTCACCTTGCGCCTGCCGGCCGGAACCCCAACGGGAAAGACCTTCCGGGTGAAGGGCAAAGGAGCGCAATCGCCGAAGGGCGCTGGCGATCTTCTCGTCACCATCGAGGTCGCCGTTCCCACCAAACTGAGTGACCGTCAGCGTGAGGCGCTCGAAGCGCTCGATCGAGTGCTCGTGGAGTCACCTCGCTCGAACATCGAGACCCTGGCCAGTCGAGCCCGTAACGCAGGTGATGCCGATGCGGGTTCAGGAGGTGCGTGAACATGCCCGGCAGTGATCGATTTCGAGCCCTCTACGTGATCTCGGTTGCGGCAGAGCTCGCTGGGGTCCATCCACAGACGCTGCGCATCTATGAACGCAAAGGCCTGGTCAACCCGGCCAGGACCGGCGGCGGTAGCCGGCGCTATTCCGAGGCCGACCTCGAGCGCCTTCGCCGGATCCTCGAGCTGACCGAAGAGGGGCTCAACCTCGCTGGTGTGAAACGAGTTCTCCAGCTCGAACGTGAGTTGGCCCAAGCTCGTGAGCAACTCGAAGCCATTGCGGCTGTCAACGAACAACAACTCCAAGAGGCCCACCGGCAGTACCGGCGTGACCTCGTCCCCGTCACACAAGCTGTGACGCTGTACCAAAAGCGCCGTCGCTGACCCACTGACGACTTCGCCAACACCGCTGCGACCCCCGGGTCAGTATCGGTTGGGGCGCAGCGCCTGCCGTCAGCAGCGGCACCTCGAAGAAGGGAAGCCAGACATGGCTCTCGACCCGAACCGCTGGACCATCAAGACCCAAGAAGCCGTCACCGCCGCGATCGGGCGGGCCAAAGATGACTCGCACCCCGAAGTCACACCCGATCATCTGCTCTCGTTACTGCTCAGCCAGCCCGAGGGCGTGGTACTCCCCATCTTGACGAAAGTCGACCGGCAGCCCGGCAAGCTTCGTTCCGAGACCGAGGCGGCGCTGGCGGCGTTGCCAAAGGCGTATGGCGCCGATGCGCGGTTTTCGAAACAGACCAACCGGGTGTTCGATGATGCCGACTCGGTACGTCGTCAGCTCGGCGACGACTACCTCTCGACCGAGCACTTGCTGCTGGCGCTGGCGAACCGCGACGTCGGAGGCTCGACCGCCGCTCGCCTCGATCTGACCAGAGACGTCCTGCTCGCCGCCTTGCAGGAGGTGCGAGGCTCGCACCGGGTCACGAACCAGAATCCCGAAGCGCAGTTCCAAGCGCTCGAGAAGTACGGCCGTGATCTCACCGAAGATGCCCGTTCCGGGCGGCTCGACCCGGTCATTGGTCGAGACGAAGAGATCCGCAGGGTCATCCAGGTGCTGTCACGGCGAACCAAGAACAACCCCGTTCTCATCGGCGAACCCGGTGTCGGCAAGACCGCCATTGTTGAAGGGCTTGCGCAGCGCATCGTCGAAGGCGACGTCCCCGAGAGCCTGCGAAATCGTCGGGTCATCTCGCTCGACATGTCCGCCATGCTGGCCGGGGCCAAGTTCCGTGGTGAGTTCGAGGAACGGCTCAAAGCCGTACTCAAGGAGATCACCGACGCCGAAGGCGAAGTCATCACCTTCATCGACGAGATGCACACGGTGGTGGGCGCTGGAGCCGGAGGAGACTCGGCAATGGACGCGTCAAACATGCTCAAGCCAATGTTGGCGCGCGGCGAGCTTCGCATGGTCGGTGCCACCACGCTCGACGAATTCCGCAAGTACATCGAGAAGGACGCTGCGCTCGAACGGCGTTTCCAGCAGGTCTTCGTGGGCGAGCCATCAGTCGAGGACTCGATCGCCATTCTGCGTGGTCTCAAAGAGCGCTACGAAGTGCACCACGGTGTCCGCATCCAAGATGCGGCAATCATTGCGGCAGCAATGCTGTCGGATCGCTACCTGACCGGCCGGTTCCTTCCAGACAAAGCCATCGACCTCATGGACGAGGCGGCATCGAAACTTCGCATCGAGATCGACTCGCTGCCCACCGAGATCGACGTCGTCGAGCGCCGGATCCGCCAACTCGAAATGGAGCAGGTAGCGCTGGCGAAGGAAACCGATGCCGCATCGGGCGAACGTCGAGACGAGATCCAGAGCGAACTCGCCGATCTCCAGGAACAATCGCAGGCCATGAAGGCGCATTGGCAGAACGAGAAAGACGCCATTGCCGCCATTCGTTCCTTGAAGGAAGAACATGAAGGCCTCAAGCGAGAGGCCGAGCGCGAGGGCGACCTCGAACGTGCCGCCGAAATTCGCTACGGCCGGATCCCGCAGGTCGAGCGAGACATCGAACAGGCGACCACCGCCCTTGCTGCCCTCCAGAGTGAGCAGACGATGTTGAAGGAAGAGGTCGATGAGGAAGACATCGCCGAGGTGGTCAACCGTTGGACCGGCGTTCCCGTCAGCCGCTTGATCGAGACGGAGTCGCGAAAGTTGCTGCGGCTCGAAGACAAGCTGCATGAGCGAGTCATTGGACAGGATGAGGCGGTTGCTTCGGTGTCGGCCGCCATCCGGCGAAGCCGGGCCGGGCTGTCGGATCCGAACCGTCCGATCGGCAGCTTCTTGTTTCTTGGGCCAACCGGGGTAGGCAAGACCGAACTGGCTCGATCGCTCGCCGACTTCTTGTTCGATGACGAGCGGGCGATGGTCCGAATCGACATGTCGGAATACATGGAGAAGCACTCGGTCAGCCGGCTCATCGGTGCGCCCCCGGGCTATGTCGGCTTCGACGAGGGCGGCCAACTCACCGAGGCGATTCGGCGCCGTCCTTACGCCGTCGTGTTGCTCGACGAGGTCGAGAAGGCGCATCCCGATGTGTTCAACGTCTTGTTGCAGCTACTCGACGACGGGCGACTCACCGATGGTCATGGTCGCACGGTCGATTTCACCAATGTCGCCCTGATCATGACCTCCAACCTCCCCGGTGATCCGAAGGACTTCTTCCGTCCGGAATTCATCAACCGAGTCGACGACATCGTGCGGTTCAGTCCGCTCACCGAGGTCGACCTCACCAGCATCGTCGACATCCAGTTGGCCCATCTCCAGTCACGGCTCGATCAGCACAAGGTGCGGCTCGTGGTCACGCCGGAGGCGACCGCCAAGTTGGCCAACCTCGGCTACGACCCCGCCTTTGGTGCCCGGCCGCTGAAGCGGACCATCCAGAAGGAGGTCGCCGATCGAATCGCCATGGAGATTCTCGACGGTGGTCTCGACGAAGGATCTTCGATCGTCGTCGACGTCGTCGATGACGAACTGCTGATCACGCCGCAGTGAACCAGCCAGCCGCTGAATCTTCGAGGGCCAGACTCCCAGCAATGCGAGTCCGGGCCTCAGCACACCGCTAGGCTTGACCAACGTGCCAGCAACGATCGTGGTCGGAACTCAGTGGGGCGATGAGGGCAAGGGGAAGTTCACCGACCTCCTGTCGAAGGAAATGGCCATGGTGGTGCGCTACCAAGGGGGCCACAACGCCGGTCACACCATCGTCGTTGGTGAGGAAAAGTTTGCCATCCAGCTGATCCCGAGTGGCGTGCTCTACGACCACATCATCCCGGTGATTGGTAACGGCGTCGTCGTCGATCCGTTCGTGCTCCTTGCCGAAAAAGACATGCTCACCCGGCGCGGTGTCGATTGCTCGCGGCTCAAGGTCTCGGGCAATGCTCACCTGATCCTGCCGTATCACCAGCAGCTCGATGCGCTGCACGAGCGCCATCTTGGCAAGGCCAAGCTCGGTACCACCAAGCGAGGCATCGGTCCGGCGTATGCCGACAAGGCGATGCGTTTGGGTATCCGAGTGCAAGATCTGCTCGATGAAGACATCTTCCGTGAGAAGCTTCATGGTGCGCTGTCACACACCAACAAGGTGCTCACCAAGGTGTTCAACCGGCTTCCGGTCGATCCCGATGCGCTGGCTGACCGTGTGCTCGCCGAATGCCTCGAAGGCATCACCCCCCACATTGCTGATTCGGTCAACCTCATCCACGAGGCTCTGGACGCCGACCAGCACGTGTTGTTCGAGGGAGCGCAGGCCACATTCCTCGACCTCGATCACGGCACCTACCCGTTCGTCACGTCGAGCAATCCGATTGCTGGCGGCGCGTGCGCCGGTGCCGGCATCGGGCCGAAGGACATCACCCGGGTGGTCGGCATCGCCAAGGCCTATGTCACCCGAGTTGGATCAGGACCGTTCCCTACCGAGCTCTTCGACGCGACTGGCGAGAAGATCGTCGACATCGGTCGTGAGTACGGCGTCAACACCGGACGGCGGCGACGCCCCGGCTGGTTCGATGCCGTCATGCTGCGTCACGCAGCACGAGTCAACGGACTGACCGAACTGGCGATCACCAAGCTCGACATTCTCGACACCTTCGACGAAATCAAGATGTGCGTTGCCTACGAGATCGACGGTGAACGTGTCGAACGGATGCCGTATCACCAGTCCGAACTGCACCGGGCCAAGCCGATCTATGAGACCTTCCCCGGCTGGAACACTGATCTCACTGCTGCCCGGCAGCCGCAGGATCTGCACGCGAACGCCCGGTCCTACCTCCGTGCTCTCGAGGAACAGGTCGGCGTGAAAGTGACACTGGCATCAACCGGCCCCGGGCGAGACCAGTTCCTGCACTGGGACTGACATCACGGAACAAGACACGCCGGCCGGTTGGAGTGCCAGCCGATGCCGAGCACTAATCCGAGCCACGGCGCTTCGGCAACGGGTCTGACTGTCGTTCGGCCACGGGCGCCATGCCCCGCAGGAGCGGCGGAATCCAGTTGCCGTTGGCGTCGGTGTCAGCCGAAACCGATGGTGACGGTGCTGGTTGCATCACGGCCGTGGATCGTGGAACCGACGCCGATGCGGATGCAATCGGCTGAGGTGCGACGGCTGGTGATGGTGGGCGGGGCGCAGGAGCCGAACGGGGCTCAAGATCGGACTGAGGCAACGGCGTTGGTACGCTGCGCCGCTCGATTTCCATGACGAGATCAGCGAACTGATCGGCCGCCCGCAGACGTGGGGCCTCGGAGGCGACGATCGGTGGCGTTGCCGGGGCAGACCCCGCAACCCGCACAGAGTCTTCTGGAGCAACAGACGTCTCTGGGCTCGGAGCCGTCACCGGTTGAGCCGCGAATGGATCACCGCCCGCAAATGGGTCATCGGCGATGCTGGTAGGGGTGAGGTCGGGTGCGCTCTGCCACTCAAAGCTGGCAGCGGCACCGTGATTGCTTTGCTGGGTTGCAGGAAACGAGACATCGAGCGTTGCTGGGCCGGATGAGGCAGGACTGGAGGCGGAGACAGCGAACGGATCTGCTCGAAACTGGTCGCTGTGGTTCGCTTCATTGGCTACCGGCTGGTGGGCCGTTGGCGCTGGCTGCTGAACGGGTAGCGGGAACGTTGTTTGGTCCTGATGCGGTGTCGATGTTGCTGACCGAAGGCGATCAACGAGTGACCCCAATGCCACTTCGGTCGAAAGAGCGGGCTGCGAGATCCCTGCTGCGAACATCGGTAGGTCCAATGCCTGGTCTGCCGAAGGGCATTCACGGGCGTCGGGTGTCTCGAGCGGAGAAGCGGCAGGAGAGGTCTGATCTTGTTCGAATGACTCGCCGGTCTCTGATTGTGGCAACGCGTCGCTCGTCGCCGGCGTGGATGCTGGTAAATCGAGGGCGCCGCTTTCGATGAGCGACGTTGCCGGTGTCGATCGACGATTGCCGACAACGGGGGACGCCGTCAGGGTCATGAACTCGTCATCACTCGGCTCGTTGATCGATTCCAGTGCCTCGTTCCCGGAGTCGACTTCGGGGTCATCGCCCTTTCGACGAAACCCGAAGCGCCGCTTTGAGCCTTGGTCCTCATGCGGATTGTCAGCGTCCTCGGTGACCGTGACGAGCGGTTCATCAGCGTGGTAGTCAGCCTCTTCGTCGAAGAACTGAAATCCCTTGGCAGTCCGCGTCGTCTTCGCCTCGGCGAGCGCCTCACGGGCTCGACCGAGTTGGGCTTTGGAGGGCCGCGGTTTCGTGGATTTGGATCCTCTGACTCCGCTGTTGACGATCGCACACTCTCGACAGATCTGTTGACCTTTGCGGCCGCGGGTATGGATCAAACAAGAACGACAGAACTCATCGCCGCAGAATTCGCAGATGTCATCAGCATGATCGAGAGGATCAGCAGTGCAGCGGCCATTCATGTCGATCAGGACTCCGTCGTAGAAGAGGGGTTGCCGAGAGATCGACGCGATGATGGAGTGGCTTGAGGAAGTTTCCTGTTCGGATCGATGTTGGGAGAAACGCGAAGAGGGCGGACCCACCGCGGTCCGCCCTCTTCGCTGGTATCCATCGGGCTCTGGTCAGGCGGACCGACTGACCCCCGCCGCCTTGAGCGTCTTTGCTGAAACACCAAGCTCTCGGAAGGCACTGTAGGAAATACCTTTGCGTTCGGCGTAGCTTCTCGCTACTTCAGCGAACGATTGCTCCAGTGCTTCGAGGTCGTTGTCCGACTCGAGTCGCTCGAGTTCTTCTTCGAGATCAATACGCTCCTGGGTGAGTTGGAGGCGTTTCAGAGGGTCGACCTCGGGAAGCTCTCTTGCAATGGCGGTGAGTCGGTTCTTGATGGAATCCGGTGTCCGCTTTCTGCCACGCTTTGGTCGGTGTGCGTCGAGTGCTTCAAGGTAGCTTCGAACGATTCGACCTTCGGCCCTTCCTTGGGCGAGTGCATCCTTGTGCTCTTGTGACATTGAGGTTGATGGCGGTGTCATGCTCGTAAGTCAACACCATGCAAACCGGCGAGCAAACACTGAGCGAATGAATGTCGAAAGAATCGTTCCATTCAGTACTTGGAGCTTGTCTATTCATCGATCACCATTGATACTCCAGAACGTCGGCGTCATATTCGCAGCGTCGCCGTCGGGGCGACACCGAAAAACCTGATGCCGTCGTATGTCGCTGGCAACGGATCAAACGAAAACTGAACCAGGTCAGAACCGGAAGGCTCTGACCTGGTTCTCACTCTGCTTGCGCAGCTGTGTTGTGTGGTCGGGACCGGCGTCGATCCGGTGACCTACCGCTTTTCAGGCGGTCGCTCTGCCAACTGAGCTACCCGACCGGGTTCCTTCGGAGAGTTCCGAAGGATTGCTTGGGAGTTACGCCACCAGGCGAAATCTCCAAGAAACCCGAAAGGTTTCAGCGGTCCCGACGAGATTTGAACTCGCGACCTCCGCCTTGACAGGGCGGCGTGCACTCCAGACTGCACTACGGGACCTCTTGGAAACCACATCGTATGGCAAGTCGATGTGGGATTGCTTGTATTGCGCACCCCCAACGGGATTCAAACCCGTGTTCCTGCCGTGAAAGGGCAGTGTCCTAGGCCGCTGAACGATGGGGGCCAGTGAGACCAGGCTCATGCCCGTGAAGGCCGGGACAATCTAGCACCGTGCGGCGAAAGCACCACCTGGTCGATGGCATTTTTCGAGCGATCTGCAAGTTCGAGCAAAAGTCGACATGCAGCCCGGGGCATCGTTCAATCGGGAAGCCCCGAACGTAGTGCCCCGACGATGGACTCGAGCAGGACTCCGAGCACGTGGTAGAGCTCGAGGCCACCGGCACGAGGGTCATCCTCATCGAGCTCATGGTCGTCCTCGCTGACATCGAGCAGGGTGCCCAGCACCAGCCGCAGATCATTGATGACATGCATCCATGACAGGACGGTTTCCTCGTCGACTCTTCCCTCGCCCGCCGACTCGATCACCCGTTCGACGTTGACTCGGCGTTGCTCGATCAGCTCGCCACGAGCAAGAATTTGATAGCCGGCGTCGCGCTCAGGATCATCGGGGTACGCCGTAGGGAAGAGGCGCTTCAGCTCGGGCCGGTCATCATCGAGCATTGCCTCGAGCTGGCTGGCGAGACCGACGACGAGTTCCACGAGATGGTCGGGGAACTCGATGGAGAACGTGCCATCACGATGGGTCTTGACCAGCTCGAACATAGGTGACCTCAGTCGTCTTGTTGGAGTGTGGCCCACAGCCCGTGACCGTGCAGGCGATGGACGTCTCGTTCGGCGTCGGTGCGGCTCCCACTCGAAACCACGGCGCGACCTTTCTCGTGGACGTCCATCATGAGCTTGTCCGCCTTGGTCTTGGAATAGCCGAAGACCTTCTGGAAGATGAACGAAACGTACGACATCAAATTGATCGGGTCGTTCCACACCAGAACGATCCACGGTCGGTCCTGATCGGTGCGCTCGTCGATGTCGACGTCGGGCTCGAGTACTTCGAGTGGCGACGATTCGGTCATCGAGTGCCCGCTCCACTTGCGGCCCGGGGCTGTTGTTCGGAGACCACCGAGGGATCTCGACTGAAGATCGACAAGTGCGTCCAAAGGAGAACAACGAACACGACAACCGATCCAAAGACATGGAGTTCGACGAGACCTGCGGGGACGCCGGTGAAATATTGGAGGTAGCCGACAGCACCCTGGAGAAGCAGTGCTCCGAGCGACAGGGACGCAAGCCTCGAAAGGTCTTGGTTCGGAGTCGTCTGCCGCTGGAGTCGAACGACGAGGATGAGAACGAGAGCGACGCACAGCCAAGCGGCGACACTGTGGACCTCGACGATCGACCTGAGCTCGAATGGCAAACGATCGACATCGGGGTCGCCGCTGTGAGGTCCGGTTCCAGTGACCAACGTGCCGATCATCATGACGACCACAGCCCAAGCAACGGCAATGCGGCTCACCTGCACTGTTCGTTGATCAACGAGGGGTCGCGACGGTCCTTCGGCTGAGCGATTGCGGTCGAGGACGATCAGCGCATTCCAAAGGAGCACGATCGACAAGAGGAAGTGAGCTGCCACGAACAGAGGGTGAAGATCAACGAGAACGGTTGCGCCGCCGAGCAGGATCTGGGCAATCACGCCAGCGACCAAACCCCATGCCCAAAGGATCAGATCGGGGCGGCGCGGAGTGCGGCGATAGGCAAACAGCACTGCTGCGCCGACGCCAAACCCGACAGCACCGGAAAGCAGACGGTTGCCGAACTCGATCCAGGCGTGGAAGCCGAGTTCAGGTACGAGACGATCCTCGCTGCACGTGGGCCAGTCTTCGCAGCCGAGTCCCGAGCCGGTGAGTCGAACCGCAGCGCCAGTGAGGATGATGCCGGCGAGTAGCAGTGTCGCGATGACGACCACGCGCTGGTACCTCTCGGGACTGATCCCTGACCGAGCGCCGTCGTAGTGGTCAGAGAGCGAGCGCGCCAGATCGTCAGGCATGGGCGCAACGGTAGTGGAAGAGTGAACAAATCGATGGATCGGTGAGGGGCGGCGGCGGAGGCCAACACGTTCGCGATTCCCGCCGTCTGTCACATCGCCTTTCTGGTCCGGTTCCGGGAGGGCTACCCTGGCCAACGGTGTTGATCACGGTCGCTTCTCAATCCAGAGTTCGAGCCTTTGTCGCGTTGACGAAACCTCGCATCATCGAGCTGTTGTTGGTCAGCACCGTTCCAACGATGGTGCTCGCCCAGCGCGGTCTACCCGACCTGTGGCTCATGGTCGCAACAGTCATCGGTGGCACGTTGTCCGCCGGTGGAGCCAACGCGATCAACATGTACGTCGACCGCGACATCGACGCCAAGATGGAGCGAACCAAGGGCCGACCACTCGTCACGGGCGAGTTGCAGCCAACCGAGGCGCTGGTTTTCGCCATCGGGCTCGAGGTGGTGTCGTTTGTCTGGCTCTGGGGCTTCGTGAATCTCCTCAGTGCGGTTCTCGCCGTCGCTGCGTGCCTCTTCTACGTCTTCGTCTACACGCT